>NZ_JBSGHG010000029.1:0-92511 GCF_053604275.1 Streptomyces sp. NPDC004051
TCCACGATGCCTTCGTCTCCCTGGCCTGCAGCCTGATCTGCTGGAGACGTCTCAAGAAAGCCCGATCATGATCGTGTTACGAGCTCTTATGGCCGTTACCGGCAGCGTGTGGGACCGAGTCGAGAAGAACGATTACCTGGCCTACACCTGCCCTTGCGGCGAGGGACCGTCCGACACGCTCTGGGTAGACCACACCATCGATCGGCTCCCTGACGGAGATCCAGAGGCTCAGGGGCGTGTATTGCACTCTTCTTGGTGCGCGGTCCATGGGGAGGAGTACTGCGCAGCCGTCCTGCGCGGCGAGAAAAGGCGTGACGATGTCAGTCACTTGAAAAAGGCGGCCACTTCAGCGCGAATGCGCGAGGCCATCTGGTCGAAGGCGCAACAGGAACGCGAAGCGCTCCGAGCGCGACGTGCCGGGTTCTCCTCGTGATGCCGCAGCAAGGCTCCCCATCTGGTAGGGAGGTTGGGCAAGGCACCCCTGCCCCGAGTACCCTCCAGCCGGAGCACGCGTGGAAGGCGCTAAGCCTGGTCAACGACTGGGTGAAGCACGCCGAGACTAAGAGCGTTGCAATCCTGGCCGCTGCTGGAGTCGCCGGAGGGGTCGCCTACAACTTGCTCAAAGACCAGAGCAACCCCGGAATCATCCTTGACCTCGTTGCGGTCGTTGGCTGTCTGGCAATCTTCCTTGCCGGACTGTTTGCCATGGCGGCCCTTGCACCCCAGCTAAAACCTCCTTTGAGTGGTGCGCTGCGCGCGAAGTTGCGCGGCATGTGGGCAGGGCGGCATGTGCCTCTTAGCGAAGGCGAGACCGAGCCAGCGCAGTCTGAGGCTGAGCGCAGCCCCACGAACCTGCTGTTCTACGGCGACGTAAAGCGTCTATACGAGCACGATGCGCCAACATATGCGCAGGTGTTGGCTGCACTTACGGGTAACGACCGAGAGATCACTGATCACATCGCTCTTCAGGTGCACGCAAACTCTCTGGTTGCGAATAGGAAATATCTATGGGCTAACCGTGCAATCCGAGCGCTGCGTGTAGGTCTCATCTGCTTGGCCCTGATTGCATTGATCATTGCCGCTCGCTAATGGGAAAAGGACGCCATTGGCGTACGTGCGTAGGATCGGCAGCGTCCCCTTCCAGTACAGCGAAGTCCTCGCCGCGCAGGGAGACTGCGCCGGTCGCGCAGAGCACCAGGCCGGCGCCGGTGAGCGCGGTCTCGCGGTCGCGCGCGACGGTCGGGACGGACTCTAGAATCCCCGAGTTACGCGGAACGCAGGCTCGACTGCTGCCCGTTCTCCCTGAGGAGAGCGGTGATGCGCCACGTGGTTCGCCGGGCCGAGCGAGGGCACTGGGCATGACGCAGGCACTGCGGATGACAGGACGGAGTGCTGTACGGCGCGGCGGCGAGAACGCCGACGGCCGAGAGACTCCCGGCTCCCGGCGGATCGGTGATCAGGCAGACCGGTGGCTACGCCGATGGTAAGTACGCGCTTACGTATGGTGAGGCCGTCCGTATGCCGACGGGGAGCCAAAACTCCTGCATGCCCTGCTGGAGAATGTCATGGCGTTGGCGAAGTAGCTTCTCTTGGGCCATGCCGCGTCCGTGACCGGCTACGGACGCGGCGGATGTAACGCAGATGTTTTTCTCAGATGCGTGCTTTCCAGTTTCGAACCGCCTGGTCGAGGCTCGAACGGAGCCGCGCAGCCGCCGGAGTGCCTGGCAGAAGTTCGCCGTACGCCTGGCTATGCCGCTTGGCGATGAGCCCTGCGAGGTTTGCGGAACTTCGTGACGGATACACCAGCGACCTCTCTCGGTCGCCGAGCTCTTGGGTCAGGCCGAGGAAGCTGCGGCCGATATCCAGGCCAGGCGAAGCGCTGTAGTGCTTGGCCTCGATCGCCGCGACAACCTTAGTGCTCCTCGGATGCACCGCAGCTTGGCGGCTGCGTTCGGCCTCCTGGTGCTCGATGATCGCCACATCGCACTCGTGTGCCACTTTCGACCGGCCAGCCACGTACACGCCTAGGTGAATCTCTAGCTGCTTCGGAGTATCAGGGAAGCTGACCAGCGCGTGGGTGAAGCTGCCTGACCAAAGGTTTCCTGGGGACCTACGGAAGTGGAGCACACCAGCTGGGGTGGCACCGTCCTGTGTGAGGACAGCCGTTCCTCCAGCTTCGGTGGACGCTTCGAGGCATAGCGCGAGCAGTGATGCCTCGTACAGGTCGGACTCGTCCGCTTTGTTTCGGTACACCGGCTGCAGGGCGCCGATGGCCAACTCGATGGCCTGTACCAGGTCGTCTCTTCTGCTCACTGGGAGACCCCCCGCCGGGATTCACGGTCGTCAGAGAGCAGCCCTTGCACCGTTCGCAGCGCGACGTGCGCGCTCTCTGTCTCTTCCTGGAGATCAACACGGGAGGGAACTTCCAGTTCGGGGTCACCGAATCGGATTTCTGGCTCCATCCGGCGTTCCATGGCCAGCTTCAGTGCTGAGTTGCGCGTTGCATACATGGTCTGCGCCAGTGTGAGGAGGGCCTCACGGATCAGCTCGATGCGCTCGTCGACCGTGTACGGGATCACGGAGACATCGTTCCTCCCGAGAGGTGGCAGCTCAGTCTCCGCCAACCGACTTGCCCGCTCGTCGTACCTCCCCTCTTGCCGAAGGTCCTTCTCCGAGACTGCGCGCCCATGCCGAACCTCCTGGTCCAACTCTTCAGCCAGCTCCGGCAACTCCTCTCTCAGCCGCGCCATGATCGCTTCGTACCGGTCGTAATCGACGGCCACGTGTCCCCCACTCCTGCTGCAGTTGTCGGGACTCTACTCAGATCGACTGACAGTCATGTCGACCGACGAACCTGCATGCCTCCTCCGGTCTTCCGTCGGTTCGGGTTACTCGCGCTCCATGACCTTGCCGACCGCGCGTCCGATGCGTTCGCGGATCTCGTCCGAGGGCACGTACGAGAGGGCCTGTTCCAGATACTCGGCGGCGGCAGCGAACCGTACCGCCTGTTGGCGCAGGTGGGTGTCGAGGAAGGGGGCGACGGCGCCTGTGACACCGCGCCGCGCCTGCCGTGCGTACAGCGCGGTGAGGGAGAAGGCCCAGCAGGCGTGGAGGAAGCCGTAGACGGGGCGAGGAGTTCCCCGCCAGGGGGAGAAGAAGGCGACGTCGGCGGGGAGAAGCACGTCGTACGCGGCCAGAGCGTCGTTGAGCCAGTTGTGGGCGGCCTCGTGGATCAGGTCACGGGCCAGGACCTCGGGGTGGGCGGTGTAGTCGGTGAAGACAGTGCCGGGGAGGCGGGTGAGGGCCCAGCTGTGGAGGGTCTCGTCGAGCTGGCGGCGGTTGAGCAGGCAGATGACGGGGGCGTGCTGGATGAGCAGCGTGCCGAAGCCGTGTTCGGCGGCGGAGGCGAGGGCGGCACGAACGAGGGACTGGGCTTCAGGTGGGGCGGGGGCGGTGTCGGGGCCGACGAGGTAGTACGCGGTTTCGGAGATCTCCGAGCGGAGCAGCTCCGCGGGGCACGGGCTGAGCACGATGTGCTGGTCGGTCGACAGGTGGGTCAGGTCTCGCACCGACGTACGGCGGTACCAGGCGAGGCGGTCCGAGTCCCGTGCGCGCGCGGCGTGTTCGGCGCCTTCGAGCAGCTGGTGGGCCACGGCGTAGTCGAGGGCGGACGAGCCGAGGTGGTTGCCGAGCACGGAGGCGATACGGCTGGTTCTGCGGCGCTGGTGGTCGGCGATGCCGTCGAGGGTGATCAGGGCTTCCGCGGTGAGGGCGCTCATCAGGGGCTCCAGAGGGGAACGGGGCCGGACCCGGCTGAGCCCGGCCCCGGTGGAGGTCAGGGTGTGGTGGTGGGCTCGCTGGAGCTGGTGTCCGGCGTGATGGCCAGCCAGGTCTCGGTGGACGCGTTGGAGGTGTGTGCGGTGGTGCGCACGGGGTCGCTGTCGCGCAGGGACGCGACCGCCTCCAGGAACTCGTCGAACGTCTTGTCGTCTGCCACTGCTTGCTCTCTCCTCCGGTCGGTGCGGTGGGTTGGGATGAAGGACGGGTGCGGGAGGGCGGGCCGCGAGGCCGGTTCATGGGCGCATGGCCCCCTACTCGGAGACGAAGTGCGTGAGGAACTTGCGAACGCGGCCGGCGCGGACCGGTTCGGTGCCGTGGATGAGCTGGCTGCCGAAGACCACGAGCGTTCCGGGATCGGGTGTGACGCTCCATCGCGTGCGGGGCATGGCGCGGAACCAGGGAGAGGACATGTCCGCCCCGTCGTGCGCGAAGCGCATCCCCTGGGCGTACCCCGACCCGGTCGGCGCCTTGTCGGTGGTCCAGACGGCGTCGTTGCCCGTGGTCTCCACGTAGAACGCGCCGCCGGTGTCCCGGGTGTCCGTGAGCGTGACCGTCGCGGCGGCGATCTGGCGGGGACGGGTGAGTGGATCGGGAGCGATGCCGTCGACGTGCGGGGTGATGTACTGCCCGGCGCCGTACTCCAGATAGAACCAGGGCCGGTGGCCTGTGACCGACGGCAGCGTGCGCGTGACGGCGGCCATGTGGAGCTTCAGGGCCCGGTCGAGGCGGGCGGTCGCTTCGACCGGGATCTCGCTCATCTCGATCCGGCCGGCCGGTTCGTAGACGTCCTGCGCCTCGGCGGGAGAGTGGCCGGGGATCTCATGGATGGTGGTGCGGCGGTCCGTGCCGTAACGGTCGCGTCCGAGGGGGCCTAGCGCGTTGTCCATGACGAGGGAGAGGTGCTGGATCTCCTCCGGCTTGAGGAAGCCCTCCAGGGTGTGGACGGACAGTGTCTCGGAGATGTGGATCACTGCCGTCCTCCCTCGCCGGCATCGGCTTCGGTCGCGCAGGCGCAGGGGGTGGACGGCGGGGCGGAAGACGTCGCGGCCAGGGCCTCCGTGAGGACGCGTACGGCCTGGTCCAGGCTCCCGAAGTATGCGGTGGGCGTGGTGTCGGCAGCGGGCACGAGACGGAGGTCGAGTGTCGGATGCACCCGGCCGGTGGTGCGGCAACCGAGTTCGCTGCGCCCGAGGACCAGCGCATACGCCTTCGGGAGTGCAGGCTCGGCCAGCCCGGCGGCACGGCACAGGCGCCCCGCTGTTCGCGCGTACTCGACGCGGTCGCGCGGCAGGATGCCAATCGAAAGGAATCGAGGCTCGGCTCCGGAAACGCCGTCGTACCCGTGGCCCTGGCAGCTGTCGTAAGTGACGGCGTTCCAGCCTGCGGTGAGCGCGTCGACGACTGGGCGGACGCCGGGCTCGATGCCTTCGGACCACTGAGGGTGGCGGGGGTCGAGATCGTCTGCCTCGTGCACGCCGGGGAGGCCGACCGTGTTGATGTTGCCGTGGGTGCTGACCTGCAGGCGTGCGGGTGGGCGGGGTGCGGCGGGGTCGTCCCAGCGGGCCAGGAACGCCGCGACGTGGTGCATGTCGTTGGGGCGAATGGGGCGCCACCGCAGTCGGGCGCAGGGAGTGCCGGGTTGGAGGTCCGGTTGGGCGAGGAGGGCGGCGACGCCGTCGATCAGGCGCATGCGGTGGTCGCAGTACGCGTCCTCGTCGCCGGCGGCGGCAAAGCGGAGTCGGACTGCCGGGCAGCCCGCGCCGCAGGTGTCTCGGTAGTCGCAGGTCGTGCACTTCGTGACCAGGGAGCGTGCCTGCCGCAGCAGGGAAGAGCGGCCCTGGGCGCCTGCTACGTCCGACTCGGCGTGTACGTCGCCGAGCGCGGCGAGGCCGGCCTGTGGCCAGGGCAGCTCGTCACAGCTTCCCAGGCGGTCATTGGGATAGAGGGTGAGGACGTGGTCGCACTTCAGGTCGGAGAAGTGACAGGAACGGGTCCGCAGGCCCTTCAGACGGCGGATGACGGAGACGACGGGCTCCAGTTTGACGCGGCGGAACGTGCCGCTGGCGACCCAATGGTGGGCGGCCTCCAGGACGAAGTCGGCGTACTGACGAGGCGTGATGGCCCAGGCCGGGCCGGTGGGGCCGATCGCCCGTCGCTGGAGTGCCCGACTGGCCGGTGTACGGGATCCGACGACCGTGGTTGACCGGGTGACCGTCGCGTCGAAGCAGGGAACCAGGCTGACCGTTGTCACGGTGGGAAAGGAGACGAGGTGCTCCACGACCTCGGAGGCCCGGCCGAGGACATACGGGGTGACTGCGCAGATGACGCCGACCCGGCGGTCGCGACGGCCGAGGAGGTGCAGGGCCTTGACCACTCGGGGGTATGTGGGGCGGCCGTCGTAACCGACGCGCCACGAGTTCCCGAGTGCGTCGCCGTCGAGGGAGATGCCGATCTCCAGCTCCGGACAGTGCCGCTCGAACAGGTCCAACCAGGCGTCATCGAGCTGGAGGCCGTTGGTCTGGAGGCTCACGCGGATGACGTTCGGCTGTGCGGCGAGCGCGTCCAGGATCTCTGCGACCCTTTCCCGGCCGGCTGTCAGGGGCTCTCCGCCATGGAGTTCGACGCTGAGCGGACGCCCGGAGAAGGTCGAACCGAGGCGGTGAACCTGTGCCGCGCTGATCCGGGTACCGCCCGGTGACTCCTTGCGCTTCTCGAAGCAGTACAGGCAGTCGATGTCGCAGGTCTCTCCTCGGAGCTTGAGGATGACGGAGACCGCGGTGTCCGGCCCGGTGCTCGACATCGAGGCGTAGAGGCTTTCCAGGTCGGTGGGTGTGGTGCGGGTGACGGGCATCAGAGGCCTCCCGAGGAGGAGAGGCGCGGTCTACGCGCCATCGGTGGAGACCGTGGACAGCCACCCGAGGAGCTGTCCGCCGGTGATGGGGATGTGGATGTCGCCGCGGCGAAGGAACCACCCGTCGGCGTACCGCTGGGGCAGCCAGCCGGTGTCAGGGGCACTCAGGTTGGGCGGCTTCTGCACCGGGTCGTCGACGGGCCAGCAGTCCAGGAGCGCTCCGGTCACGCGTCGCTGAACCGGGCGGAACCACTCCCACGTCTCCGTGCGGGCCGGGTCGATCGGCGGACGGGACGGTGCGTCGGCAAGCAGCGGCAGCCACTTGTCGCCCAGGAGCGGATGCCCGGACGCCGCGCACTCAAGTGTGGTGAGGCAGGTCTCCAGCTTCCGGCACACGACATCGGCGGGTTCGGCCAGGCCGTCCTCGACGAGGCCGGTCAGGTCCTCGGCGAGACTCGCCGCGACCTCGGCCTGGTCGGCGACCGCCCAGCGTCGGTAGCCCTGGCGCTCCCCGGGTTCGAGCACCGGATGCCAGCCTCCGGGGTCGTAGGAGAGAGCGGTACGCAGGCACATGAGGTCGTGCATCGAGGCGCGTGCCCGGCGGAACGATCCGAGGTCGTCGCGGCGGACGTTGAAGGAGCGGAGCAGATGGCGGAGTTCCTCGGCCCGCTGCGGCGCCGTCGCGTAAAGGTCGACGCGTACGCCGTCCACGATGCGCGACTCCCACGCTGGAAGGGGGCCGTCCACGATGCCACGCAGGTCGATGTCGCTTGCCGCGTGGGCGAAGCCGCAGGCGAGGGCTCCCTCCAGCCAGACCTCACGAACTTCGGCGGACGTGAGCAGCGCCTGGGCGACTCTGTCGGCGATCGCACGGCGCAGCTGTGCCGATGGGTTCACCGGTGCCCTCCTTCGTTCAGGATCTCGTCGTCGGCGGTGATCTCCATGAGGAGATCGATGGCCCATCGGTCGAGCGCGCCACGCACGTCGGAGCGCTGGGCACCGATGTGGGGCGAGGCCAGGAGGTTGAGCGGCGCCGTAGAGCCGACGAAGAGCGGCAGGTGCTCCCGCTCGACCGGGTCGAGGGCGAGGCCCGAAAGCCTCCCGTCCGCCAGCGCCCGCAGGCAGGCAGTGACATCGAGGGTCTCCAGCCGCCCGGCGCAGATCAGCAGAGGCCGCTGCGGAGCGACGCGTGCAAGGAAGTCCTCGCCGATGAGCTGTTCGGTCGTGGGACGCAGCGGCAGAGCGATCACGTGTACCTGCGACTGCTCCATGAGCGCTGCCTGAGACAGCTCCCGCAGACCGGGAGGGTTCGACGGCCATGCGGCGAAGGCCGTGCGGCTTACATAGGGAGCGAGAGCCCAGTCGGCGGCCAGCCCCACCGGGCCCGCGCCCCAGATACCTGCGGCCAGGCTCCCGAGCGACGTACCCATGCACGCCTGCTTCTCGTGTCGGCCGAGCAGCAGCGCGTGCTGGCCCAAGGGAATCCGCCGGGCCAGGGCGAGGGCAGCGGCGAGGACCCACTCGCCCACGGCGACCGCGCCGGCCTCGGCGTTGCGGTGCAGCGTTATCCCACGGAGTTGGAGGGCGCTCACGTCGATCTGGTCGACGCCGGAGCCCGTTCGTACGACGTGCCGCAGGCGAGGCAGCGCGTCGAGCTCCCGCTCGCCGAGACGGACCCCGGAACGCAGGACGAGCACGGTCGCGTCGGCGGGCAGAGGCGATTTCAGGTCCGGCAACTCGTGCACGAGGACGCCGAGCAGGGCGCGGCGGATCGCGCTCGCGTCCGCCGCACCGCGTACCACCAGGACAGCACTCATCGGCGGGACCCCGGCTTCTCGTACCGGCCGAAGGCGAGATCACCCTCGCCGACGATGGTGGTCACCGGTGACGGAGCACCGAAGTACGCGTCGCAGGCTCGCTTCACCCCCGGGAGCCCGGCCCAGGCCCGCGGATTGACCGCCGTGTCCGCGTAGTCGTCGACCAGCAGCACACCCGTCGGCACGAGACGGGTGACGCAGTGCATGAGTCCCGTGAGGGTCGAGTCGTAGAAGTCGCCGTCCAGGTAGGCGAACGCGATCCTGTCGGGCAGTTCCGTGGGAAGGGTCTCGTCGAACCATCCCGGGTGGATGACCGGCGTCGGCCTGCCCCAGGCCGCGTGCGTCGCCCGCACATCCGCCGGGGACGACCGGAGTTCGCCTGCTGCCAGATGGTCTGAGTCCTCGGCCCCGGGTGCGGGCATGCCCTGGAAGGAGTCGTACACGTGGGTCTCGCGGCTGCGGTCGCCCAGCAAGTCGAGCACGCTACGGATCCAGAGGGCCATCGCACCCCGGTAGCAGCCGAGTTCCACCACGGCGCCCGGCAGATCGCGCGCGGTGAGACCGGCGAGCTCGTCGGCGATCACGCGGAGCCGGTCGGCACACACAGTCCCGGAGTGCTCTCGCAGCAGCCACTCCCGCAGGTCCTCCAGCGTCGGATGCATGAAGGTCACCACCTGTCCACGAAGGGATCGGTGAGCTCCCCGCTCAACGCCGCCAGCAGCGGACGGTTGATCCGGGGCAGCAGGTACACGTCTCCCAGACGTTCCAGCGGAACCCACTCGAAGCCCACCTGGATGGGGTCCGGCGGTTCCGGCATACGCGGCTCGACGTCGTCCACCTGCTCGGCGAGGAAGTTGAACTGAACCTTCTGCACGTCTCCGAACTCGCCCTGCCACGACTCGGGGACGTACTCGACGACGCACAGCAGACGCCGGGCCACGACCTGGAGGCCGGTCTCCTGCGCGACCTTGCGGTTCACAGCCTGGCGCAGGTCCTCGCCGACCTGGGCCTTGCCGCCCGGGAGGTTGTAGTGGAACCCGGCCTCGTCGTCGTACGACAACAACAGGACGGCGCCGTCGCGCACGATCGCCGCCTTCACGGAGACACTGATCCGGGGCAGTTCGGGTGTCAGAGGCACGACAGTGCCTCCGGTTCGCCGACGCGCATCAGGTCGCCGACCTCCGCGAGAGACCCCGCGACGGTGGAGCGGAAACTCCCTCCGCGACGGAACTGACGGGCGGCGGTGCGCATACCCGCGAGAGCGGCACGGCTGAGCTGGTTCGCGTAGATGCAGAGGCTGAAGCCGGCCTCGCCGAGTTCGGCGGCGCTCAGGTCGGGGAACGCGGTGGGCACGCTGACCAGCGGTACGCCGTGACTCCACGCATGTCCGATGGCCCGCGGCTGCTCACCGGTCGAGTCCTTGGAGTGGATGAGTACCGCATCCGCTCCGGCCTCGGCGTACGCCTCGGCCCTTGCGATCGCCGTGGCGATGTCCTCGCCGGCGATCAGGGCCTCGGTGCGGGCCACGACCACGAGGCCGTCACCAGCGAGCTTCCGTATGCGTCCCACCTGCTCGCACAGCAGGTCCCGGTCGGCGAGGGTCTGGGCCCGGTGGACCGCGAAGCTGTTGCATTTCGGGTACGCGCTGTCCTCGACGCACACCGCCGCAGCTCCGGCGCGCATCAGGTCGTACGCGAACCGCTCCGCCGTGCGCCCCGAACCGCCCGCGTTGTCGATGTCCACGATGACGGGCAGATCGGTGACACGGCCGAGCGAGGCGACCACGTCGGCCAGGTCCCGGGAGCCCAGGACGTTGGCGTCGGGCAGTCCGGAGGCCGCGGACACCTCCAGACCGCTCACCCACAGCGCGTCGAAGCCCGTTTCCGCCGCGACGTGCGCGGCGAGCGCGTTCACCGCACCGATCGCCAGGAGCGGGTGCTTTTGCTCGCTGTCGCCGAGGGCCCTGCGCAGACGCATCGCCTTCGTGCCGTCAGCCATGGTTTTCTCCTCCTTCCACTTGAGCGGTGAGTGACGGCACCAGGTGCCGTTCGCGCAATACGTCCCAGGCGGCGAGCAGCACCTCGCACCGGGGCCGGCGGGCGTCCAGCCGGACCACGTCGCCGAGGAGCGGAAACTCGTCGGGCTTCGTGACCACGGACTCGTAGGTTTCGCGAACCCGGCTCTGGACGTCGTGCACGTCCCAGTCGGCCCGGACGGCGTCACCCTGCCGGGCGTGCGCCCGGCTCATCGAGGCGTCGGTCTCCAGGTCCAGGACGAGCGTGAGGTCGGGGGCCGCGGTGAGCCGCGTGGCCAGCGCCTCGTACGTCTTCGACACCTTCATGTCGTGCTTCACCGCGAAGAAGGCCAGCTCGCTGAGGAGCCAGCGATCTGCGATCACGGGCCGGGCCGGCCGCTGGGGGAGTACGAGTCGTTCCAGCGTGGCCCGCTTGTCCGCCGCAATCGCGGACAGATAGGCGTCGCGGTTCCCGGCGTTCGGCTGGTACTTGCCGGTGACGATGGCGGCGGCCTGGTCGACGGCGAGGAAGTTGGTAGTGAGCACGCACAGCGGGGTGACGCCGTAAAGCCCCTCCCAGAGCCGGAAAAGGCCCTTGCGCAGCGTTGTCTTCCCGGTGCCGTCGAGCCCCTCAATGACGATGAACGGATAGCGGTCGTTCATTCGACCTGCCCCGCCCCCGTGCCGCCGGCGTACTTGGTGAAGCGACCCCGCCAACGGGCGGTGGTGGACACCAGGTCCACCAGCCGCAGCTCGGACAGTTCGTCGACGAGGCGGGGCAGCTCGGGCTCCATGCAGATACCGGTCTCAACAGCCCGGCAGTACGCGGCACGGACGGCCGGGTTGTCGTCGAAGGTGTGCAGCGCCGCCTCCAGTACTCGTGTGGCCATGCCGTGGGCCACGACGCTCACTGCGGTGTCCAGGGCCTGCTCGTGGAGCGGGCCGGGGCGTGGCTCCAGCGTGACGTGGTGCACCCCGCGGTGGCGGATGGCCGTGAAGAAGCCCACCCACCACGCGGCGGCGCCGCTGACGGCAGTCACGGCGTCGGACCAGGCCGCCCTGGAGTGGCCCGCGAGGATGCTCCGGGCAGCGGTGTCGGCGGCGTGCGCAAGGAACCCGCACGGGTTCCGCGCATCCGATCCGTATCGCTGGGGCAGCTCCCACCAGAATCCCAGCCCGGCGCCCTCCAGCAGCATCAGGGCGGAGTCGTCGTCTTCCGGCAGCGGGGACGGGTGCTGGGCCAGCAAGGACACGTCGGCGCCGGGCACGTCCGGCAGGGCCTTCCCCTCCGCGACGACAGTCCGCCATTCATCGAGGTGGAGGTGGAGCCGCTGGGTCAGCAGTCCGTCCGCCAGCGTCTGCCAGGCATGGGCCGGCGGCGGTGAACCAGGCGGCCGAGGAGGCAGGGTCAAGGAGGTCACAAGTCGGATCCTCACGTCCGGGGAGTCGCGGCACACGGCTCCGATCGGTGGTGCTCCTTCACGATGACTGCGGCTAGGTCCCCCGCCTATGAGTGTTTATGAGCTCCACCCATGGAACGCGCCCGAGCGGGCGTGCAGCGAGGAAGAATGCCGACATGGTCGACAGCGGACAGCGGCGGTGCGCACGCTGCGGTGCCCTCCTCAGTCGCTTCAACGCCGGTATCAGGTGCGCCTCGTGCCAGGGCGGCCCGGCAGCCCGCCGGGCCGACCCGGCCTTCTGGCGTGATCCGACGGTCCGACGAGCCGTGGTCACATGGGAACTCGGCACCGTCGTCAAGCTGTTCAGGAAGCACACGGGCCTCTCCCAGGCCGGCGTGGCGCGGATGGTCAACATCGACCAGGCCGAGGTCAGCAGATTGGAACGCGGACTCAAGCAGATCCGTGACCGACGGCAGTTCGTCCAGTGGACCAACGCGCTGGGAGTCCCGGAAGAACTGCTCGGGCTCCTGCCCGCGGCCGATCCCCACATTCCGGCCTCCGCGGGCCGACCAGGAACGGCGGGTGTTCGAGCCGGTGGGTACGCGGCACTGCCCGAAGGGCCGGGCCAGCTCCTGTTACCCGCCGGCCGGTCCGTCTCGACGACGGCGCTTCCCGTGCTGACCCTTCCCGCGGCCTCCTTCCTGGGGGACAGCCTGAGGCTCGATTCCCGCCCGGAGCTGGACGCCTGGCGCACCATGCCGATGCGCGCGCTCGTCGTCGCGAACCGCACGGTGAACGGTGCGGTCCGGCAGTTCGTCGCCGACGCCCGGACGAGCGGCATACGCGGCACAGCCTCCGACCCGGTCGACATCCCCGCCGCGTACGAGCTGGACGATCTGACGTACGGCATTCTGTGGGCTGTGTCGGGATTCGAAGCGGCACTGCTGGGCGACGACCAGGCCCTGCACGCCACGACGGCCTTCACCGCTTCCCCAGGCTCACCCGTCGCCTCCGGCCATGGCCTGACCGAAGTCTCCAGGATGCTGATCGGCTCGGAGACCGCTGCCCGGTACATCCTGGGTCACCGTGACCACCTGGGCGACACGCCCGTCTTCTGGACCAGGGAACAGCGCGGGGAGGAGGCCGCCACGTGGCTGTTCTTCCGGCACAAGTACCGCTACCTCGAACGAATGTCTCCGCGGCGTCCGGATGGTGGCAGCGGCCGGGGATTCTGCGTCCCCGAGACAGCGGTCGCTTCCTCGCCTGCGTACGAGCGCGTTCTGCTGTTCCTCGCCATCGCGCTCATGGAGTCCTTCGGTATCCGCACCTGGGTGACCGACGACGGAGGCTTCGCCCACACCGACGGCTTCGCCCTCTCCCACGGGCGTCGGGTCGTCATCGCCTCATGGGTACGGACCGATGGGAGGTCCCACCTCGCGGTCACCGCGCGTCCAAGCGCCCTGCGCACGTTCGCCGACGTGACAGGCCACGTCAGCCGCCACTCGGCCACAGCGGCCGGGCAAACAGGACAGCGCCTCGCGGCAACGGCGGCGTACCTCGGACTCGACGTCTCCTGGCTCGGGCGCCGATGCTCACAGCTATCGGTCGTCGGCACGGAGCGGCTCGCTCGGCCACGCAGCCGGCTGCTCGGTCTCGAAGGACTGGAGGCCGCCTGCCGGTTCGTGGCCGAGCAGCTGGTGATCATTCCGCGTACCCGGGCGGATCCGACCCGCTAGCCTGCGTGAACCACTCATGAGGCCGCGCTCGGCGGCGTCCGGACAGGGGGCAGAGGATATGGCGGGGCCGGTCAGGAACGTGGCGGTCTTCTCCCTCGGCGGCACCATCGCCATGACCACCGATCCCACCACCGGGGGTGTCGTGCCCGCGCTCTCGGCACACGAACTGCTTGCCGCGGTACCCGCCCTGGCCACAAGCGGCATCGGCCTCCGGGTACGGGACTTCCGGCGTCTGCCCGGCGCCTCCCTGGCCTTCGACGACCTCACCGCGCTGTCAGCCGCGATCACGGTGGAACTGGAGACCGGGGACGTCGACGGCGTCGTCATCACCCAGGGCACCGACACCATCGAGGAGACCGCCTTTCTCCTCGACCTCCACCACGGCCACGAGCAGCCGGTCGTCGTCACCGGAGCCATGCGCAACCCCACTCTTCCCGGCGCCGACGGCCCGGCCAACCTCCACGCCGCCGTCCTGGCCGCCGCCGATCCCGGTCTCAGGGGCGTCGGCTGCCTCGTCGTACTCGGCGACGAGATCCACGTGGCCAGGACCGTCCGCAAGTCCCACACCACCAGCCCCGCCGCCTTCACCTCACCGGCGTGCGGCCCGATCGCCACGATCTCGGAGAACCGCGTGCGGATGGTGGGCGGCCTGCCGTCCCGCGGACCGCTGGTCGGCGCCCCTGACCGTGAGGCGCGCGTCGGGCTCTACACCGTCACCCTCGGCGACGACGGCGCCCTGCTCGACCTGTGGGACGGCAACTGCAACGGACTCGTCGTTGCGGCCTTCGGCGTCGGCCACGTCCCGGAACGCCTGGTTGAGGGACTCACCAGGCTCGCGGCCCGCATCCCCGTGGTCCTGGCCTCCCGCATCGGCAACGGACCCGTTCTGTCCGGCACGTACGGCTTCCCCGGCTCCGAGAAGGACCTCCTCGGCCGAGGGCTCATCGGCGCTGGAGACCTCGGCCCGTACCAGGCGCGGCTCCTGCTGCACGCCCTGCTCGCCGAGGGCGCCGACGGGGCAACGATCCGGGAGACCTTCGCCGCCGCATCCGCCCGCTGATCCCACCTCGTCAGGAGACACCCGTATATGCGTGCTCACGAGCTGACCATTGGCCGTACCTTCGGCGTCACCTTCGATCACGGAGAGAACTTCTTCGAGGCGCTGTCGACCTTCTGCCGGGACAACGGCGTACGGCAGGGCTACATCCCCTCGTTCATCGGGGCGTTCGCGGAAGCTGAGATCGTGGGCGCCTGCGAGAAGCTGGCGGACCCAAACGCGCCGGTCTGGGCGAAGACGTACGTCACCAACGTCGAGGCGTTCGGCGCCGGCACCCTCGCCCACGACCCGGCCACCGGCGGGATGCTCCCGCACATCCACGTCTCCGCCGGCCTGAAGGCCCAGTCGGCCGACGGCAGGACGAGCCATCTCCTCAACGCCAAGGTCCAGTTCCTCAGCGAGCTGCTGATCGTGGAGGTCACATCGCCTACGATGACCCGACCGCGGAACCCTGACTTGTACGACGTCCCGCTGCTCACCTTCGGCTGACCGGCAGGAGCCGGGCGAGCCAGGGGTGTTCGGGGGCGATCACGCTGATCGCGTCCGCCAGCCAGGCACGCGCCGGATCGTCGAGCAGCGGCAGTACCGCCTCGAAGTCGATCTCGTCCTTCTCCCGGGTCGCCTTCGCCTTGTAGGAGAGCTGCACCTCGGGCGCGAGATACGGGATGCCCGTCTGGCTCGTCCGCCCGAGCCGGTCGATCAGGAGCCGGATCGCCGGGTCTCGTCGCGAGACCCAGTGGGCGCCCTCGGCCTCGTCCAGCATGAGCTGGATGGACCAGGGGGTCTCGGGGGTGCGGCGGCACCAGATGTCGTGGAGCGGCGGCCGAAGGACCTCCCCGGGGTGCCACGGTCGCAGCTTCCCCTGGCCCGGCGGATCCGCAACATACAAGTCCCAGCCGTCCAGGAGATCCCGTACGCGGGCCTGGTCCCGCCGGAGGACGAGGACGTCGAGATCGCTGTGTGCGCGCAGCTCGCGGCCGACCGCGAGTTCGATTGCGTAACCACCTGCGATCCACCACGGGAAGTCCCCCGTGCTGAAGACCGCGGCTACATCCTCGGGACGATCCGGCACCCAGCGTCCCCACCTGTCATCACTCACCGGCCCATACTCCCAGCGACGGGACGGTTGGAGGCGAAGACAAGCGGCAGGCCGCCGGTTCGGCTCGGGAGTCTTGTTGTTCGTTCGCCCCTGGGCTCATAAACGCCCATGGGCAGCAGGGGTATCGACGGCCATTGTTGAGCCTGTGGCCCACTACCGGCCTTGTGACCGGGGTTTACGCCACACCCCTTCTGGGGTCCGCCCGCTTGATGCCGGGGTGCTTCATGAGGCCCCGTGTGCCTCTCGGCGGTATGCGGTCGCTCTGTGCCACGACCACATCGGAGCCCTGAAAGATCTCCACCGACGTCACCCGCAGGAGGTCCGCCGCCCGATGATCAGCCCGCCTGCCGCCGCTCGCGGCCCCGTGTACCGCTGGACCGACCACACCATCAATCCCCCGGGCGAAGCACGCGTGATCCTGCGACGTGTTCTCAAGGATCTGGGCCTGCCCGACGACGTCATCAGCGACGGAATCCTGGCCGTCTCGGAGCTCGTGGCGAATGCGGACGAGCACGCGTGCGGCCCGTACGAGGTGCGTCTTCGCTCTGCCGCAGGGAGGTACATCTGCGAGATCCACGACGGTGATCCTCTGCTTCCCGTGGACCTCTACGTGGCTGCCTTGCCTCCGGCGGAGGCCGCCATGGTGGAGGTGGGGAGCGGGCCGCTTACTGAGCGCGGACGGGGGTTGCACATCGTGAACGAGCTGGCCCGGGGCCAGTGGGGATACCACGTGACGGACCGGGGGACCAAGGCCGCCTGGGTGGTTCTGGCCGAGGCTTCGGCGGCGAGGAAACCGAAGGCGGCCAGATTTGACGGCCGAGCCGAGGGGGCCCGGCCGCCGACCGCTGGTTCGGCGCCGGTCGCGGGGATGCGGACGTAGGCGTTGGTAACCCTGCTCGAGGTTCAGCGTCGAGGCTGAGATCTATTTGTGGACTTGGCCCAGTTTTGTGCCACCTGTTCCGGCGAGGAGACGGCGGGGCGGCCCTGAGGGTGCTGGCTCTGGGCGTTCTGAGGGTCTGCGGGGAGGTCGGCCATCCGTCGTAGTCGCCACACGAGCACGTCGCTGATCCTCTCCGCCGTGTCCATTTCCCTTTGGGCGGCGGCTTTGGTGAGCAGGGCGGTGGGGTCGTGGCCGACGGTCTGGGTCTCGGTGAGGGTGGCTGCGAGGGCGGGCCAGCCTGGTTCGGCCAGGATTTGCTCGGCAAGGTCGGGAAGGGCTTGGCGTACGACGGCGGAGTAGTGTCGTTGCAGGGATGGAGCCAGACGGCGGCCACGCTGGTGGAGCACGCCTATGGGCTGCTCGGCGGCGGCCTGGTAGGCCACGCGCAGGTGCTCGGCAGCCTGGTGGGCGGCCGCGGCCTGCTGGGCGTGCTGCTTCTTGGCGTGCCACTGCGCGGCGGCGGTGATCAGGAAGAGCAGCATGTCGATGGCCATCGCCGTGGTGGCGCCGTCTTCACCTCGGCCGAGGGCTGGGCCGCTGTGGACGAGGTCGCGGGCGGCTTGGCGCAGGGCGCGGTCGTGGCCGCGTGCGGCGCGGGTGTGGGAGCGGGAGGCGCGTTCGAACGAGGTGGCGGCTGCCTGTAGTTCGTGGCGGGTGTGGGCGGCGGAGGTCTTGGCGAGGGCGTCGAGGACTTCCCCGGTGGCGGCGATCTGGGCGGCGATCGCGCCGTCGTCGCCGTGGTCGATGACGAGCAGCGCCTGCCAGGCGGCGGTGGTGGCGCGCCGGTGCGCGGATGCGGGCCCGGTCACCGGCGGCAGGGCCGGCTGATGGGTGGTGCCTTCCAAGGTCTGGGTCCAGCGTTCGCGGATGCGAGGCAGGGAGAGGTCCGGGGCGAGCTTGGAGCCGGAGTAGAAAACGGGCTCGCCCTTGCCGTTGCGGTCGTCGGGGAGGGCGACGGTGTAGCCGAGGGCGTCGCCCGACGGTGCGATGCGGCGCCGGATGAGCAGACCGGCCGCCGCGAGGCGGTCGAAGAACTCCTCCTCGCTCGCCGCGCCGGCCACCGAGCGGCGGACCGTCTCGCGGAGCTCCTCCCGGGGAGTGTGCTGCCGGTTGTGGCGGTCGGCCTTGTGGCGTTCGGCGCTGCTGGGCCGCTTGGCGGCGGTGCCGTCGCCGGCCGCCACACGGTGCAAGTTGTAGGCGGCTTCGATGAGGCGGGCCTCGGCCTGGGCGCGCTTGCCGGAGCGGTGGTGATCCGGGCGGCGGCCGTCCTCCCGGACGAGGGTGGCGATGATGTGGATGTGATCGTCGGCGTGGCGGACGGCGGCCCAGCGGCAGCCGGCGCCGTCGCCGGGGTCGATGCCGGTGGCGGCGACCATGCGGCGGGCGATCTCGGCCCACTGTTCGTCGGACAGGATCGGGTCGTCGGGGGCGGCGCGCACGGAGCAGTGCCAGACGTGCTTGTCCGGGCGCTGCCCGGGGCCGAGGAGGGCCAAGGGCTGGTCGAGGAGGTGCTGGAGGTCCTTCTTCGTCACCGAGGGGTCGCGGCCGGGGTCGGGGGCCATGTCGTCGAAGGAGGCGACCAGGTGGGGGTCGACGTGTTCCTCGTGGGTGCCCTTGCCGTACAGGTAGTGCAGAAGCCCGAGAGTGTTGCTGCCCTGCTGATGGATCCGGGGGATCAAGCCGCCTGATCCTCCTGCCGATTGGTGATCCGGTCGGCCGCCCGTTGGACGGCCTGCGCGGCGCGTCGCAGATCGGCGAGAGCATCGGCGAAGTGCGGTGCGTCCACGCCGGAGTTGAGGGCCTTGACAGCCTGGTTGACGTTGCTGCCGGCCCAGCCGAGCTGACGGCGCACGCCGAACAGGGCAGTCAGGATGTCCCGTTCGGTCGAGATGGCTGCTGCGGTGCGGGACTGGTCGCGGGCGGCGGCCAGGGCGGAGTGGGCCAGGAACCCGGCCACGCTCATGTCGACGTGGTCGGCGCCGGACTGGATGATGGCGAGTTCTTGTTCGTTGAGGCGGACGCTGTGGGCGGGGCGCTGCTTCTTGTCGCGCGGACGCGACTTGCCCTTCCCGGTCCTGGCCGTGTGGCCGGCCTTGCCCGGCTGCGGTCCGCCCTCGGTCGCAGCCTTCCTGTCCGGCGCCCCTTGGCGTCGGGAGGACCCCGCCACCCCCGGGGCGGGGTCGGGTTCGGGCGCTCCCCCTGCGGGGGAGTGTCCGGACCTCCAACTTGCTGTGCTGTCATGGGCTGAGGCCGGGCGTTCCTGCTGCTGGGCTGTGGACATGGGGGTGAAGTGCTCGTGCATCAGGGGGCCTTTCTCGTGGGGCGGGTGATGGGGATGGGCTGGCTGGTGCGCGGTGGGTCATCGCTCGCTGGCGGTGGCCTTGTCGAGTTCGTCCTGGAGCTGGCGGGTGATTTTGTCCAGGCGCTCTCGGCCAACGGGGAGGCGGTGTGACCGGATGGCGTCTTCGACCTTGCGGCGGGAGATGCGTCCGTCCCGTCCGAGTGGGGCGGTGCGGCCGACGGCGAGGAGCTTGTCCAGGGGGACGGCGGCCTTCCGCCCACTCGGCTTCTCCGGCTTGTTCTGGATTTCCGCCACTTGCTCAGGGACCTTCGCCGCATCGCCGCTCGGTCCTGAAGTGGCTGACGGTCCGGGACCGTCAGCCACAGGGGCGTTGTGGCGGTCGGTGCTGTGGCGGTGGACCGGTTCACCGCCGCCGGACGTTGTGGCTGCGGGGTGCGGGCGCGCTGTTTCCCGGGTGGCGGGATGGGCGGATTCCTTGCCGTGGTCCTCGCCAGCGGGACGGTTGTGGTGGGTGTCGGGGACGGCGACGTGCTGGTGGATCTGCCGCATGAGGACGCCGAAGGCGAGGAGCGCGGCGGTCGGTGGGACGGCGGCGACCACGTAGTCGAGGAAGGGGACCGGGGTAGTGCCGGTGCCGTTGACGCCGGCGACGTTGAGGGCGATGGAGCCGAGCGACCCGGTTGCGGTGAGGGCGATGGCCCACCAGTCCGGTGTCTGGCGAAGGCCCGCGCGCAGCATCAGCAGCTCGCCCGCGATGATGAACGCGTCGAGGGTCGCGGGCCAGGCCCACTGGCGGGCGGGGGAATCGCCCAGGCCGTGCTGGCCGGCGACCTCGGCCAGGTGGGCGTAGGAGAGCCAGAACCCGGCGACGGTCAGGGCGACGATCACAGCGCCGGCCGCGAGCAGCGCGTACCGTTCGGCGGCCTGGGCGGTCTTGGGCGTGGTGACGGGGGTCAAGCGGGATGCTCCTGGGGTGGTTTCAGGGAGGCGATCACGGCGTTCACGGAGGGGGCGTACACGCGAGCCCCCTTCTAAAGGGGGGCCCGCGCGTGAACGCTTGGGCGCGTGTACGGCGTGTACGGGCGCGTGAACGTATGACCTGCGGTTTCGTGGTGCGCGTGTACGCGCGGGGCGTGGCGTGGGCCCGTGAGCGTGGAGGGCGTGCGTGTACGCCCCCGTGTACGGTCCGGGTGCCTGGCGCGCAGGGTCAGGAGACGACGCCGATGTGGCGGACGGAGGCGTGGTAACGGGCCTGCTGGCCGCCTCCGCTGCCGCCCGCGGCGCCTTCGGCCTTGGTGGTGAGTCCGGCCTTCACGAGGCGGTCCAGGGTGCGCCTGGCCTTCTCGGTGGCGGCGCGGTCGGGGTTGGCCTCGCTGCTCTGGATGGCGGCGAGTTCGCGGACGGTCAGCCCGTCGGGTCGCTGGCGGAGGATCTGGACCGGGTCGAGCGCGGGGTCGACGGTCGTGGTGCCGCGTTCGTGGTCGTGGATGAGTTGGAGCGGGCCGATCTCGCCGGTAGGGGTCTTGAGGTGGTGGAGGGTGACGGCGAGCTCGCCGGCCTCTCCGGCCACGTACAGGACGCTGCCCGCGCCGGAGACGATCCAGGTGGAGCCGTACACCCGGTCCAGCGTGGGCTTCTGGGCCCGCGGGGTGCCTTCGGTGGCCTTGCGCTGATGGTGCAGTTCGAGGACCTCGACCCCGGCGCGCATGGCCCGCTGTCGGGCATTGTTGTAGGCGACGCCGAGGGCGTCGTCGACGAGGGTGCTCACCGCGTCCTTGAGGCTGTCGATCACGATCGTGTCGGCCTGGTGGGCGGCGGCGAGGTCGGCGAGGAGGTCGGGCTCCTTGTCCAGCGTGGCGGGTAGCGGTCCCTGCCAGACGGCGAGTCCGTCGCGCATGCGGGCCTCGTGATCGGGCTGGATGCGGCGGGCCAGGGCGCGGGCGATCTGCTTGTACCGGTCGAGCGCCAGGTACAGCACTCGCCTGCTGGGGGCGACCGGCATGTCCAGGACGCTGTCGGCCAGGCCCAGGCGGGCGAGGACCACCTGGTGAGCCAGGGTCGTCTTGCCGACACCGGGGGCGCCGACGATCATCAGGCTCTCCCCCGAGGACCAGGCGGTCTGCTCGCGGGTGCCCCATAGCGGCTCGGTGTCCGCACCGGTCTCGGTGACGAAGCTCCATCCGTCGGTGATGAATCGCGAGAGCCGTCCCTGTCCAGAAGCCAGGGCGCGCTCCCGCTCGGCCCGGACCTCGGTCTCGATCTCGCTGCGGATCGCATCGGGATCGGCGCCGGGCTCCATGGCCCGCTGCACCGTGCGCAGGCCGGAGGCGCGCAGGCGCCGCAGGTCGGACAACCGACGCACAATCCCCGCGTAGTGGATGGCACCGCTGACCGAGGGCGTGGCGGAAGCGAGCCGGTGCACGTAGGCGGCACCGCCGACCCGCTCCAGGTCGTCCTGCTCGCGCAGCCGGTCGCAGAGCACGATCGGGTCGGTGGGCTTGTCCTCGCCGCGCAGGGCGAGAACCGCTCGCCAGACCGTCTCGTGTGCCGGCCGGTAGAAGTCCGGACCGTCGAGCAGGTTCCGTACGGCGTCGACCACGGCCGGATCATGCATGCACGCGCCCAGCACAGCGGCTTCGGCGTCCGCGTCGTGCGGTGGCACGGTGGTGAAGTCGTCGAAGGGGCGAGAGCGGCTGGGGGTGTCGTGGTGTGGCGCGGCAGGACGGGGTTCGTCCATACTGGGCACTGAGCTCCTCACTTGCGGGCCACATGGGACGGCGAATCCCAGGTCCCGCAGGTCGATCGTTCAGGGATGGGCGGTTACGAGAGTTCGAGCTTGGCCCCCGGTGTTCGTAGCACCGGGGGCTTTTTGCGTTCACCCCCGTGCGGGAGCGGACGACCCACACTACCTGGCGATTTCGAAAATGCAATGCTTGCATTCGCCTCCGCAATAGTGTTTCCTTGGATCATCGCCCCGGGTGCCCCCTGGGACTGATCGAGGAGATGGAGCGGTGAGCAGTGAGGAAGGGGCGGCCCGTGCCGGGCCGGACCGGCCGTTGCCCGAGGACTACGTTGCCGAGCGGATCAAGCTCGAACGCGAAGCCCGCGGCTGGAGCACGGTCACGCTGTCCGAGCGAATGGCCGAGGCCGGCCACCCCGTCAACCAGGCCGCCATCTGGCGCATCGAGAGCGGCAAGCCAAGACGCCGGGTCAACCTCGACGAGGCCATCGGCTTCTGCAAGATCTTCGACCTCGACATGGACGAGCTGACCAGCCCTCCGGGCCAGATCGCCAACGCGCACGTCCGCAGGCTCATCGCCGAGTACGTGGTCAAGTACAAGCAGCACCTCGTAGCACGCAAGGAAATGGGCCGGATCCAGGGTGAGCTGCAGGAGTACACCGACGCCAACCCGAACCAGGAAGACATGGTCAAGGGACTCCTGGCACACGAGCTCGCGGTCGCCTCCAACGGCGAGTTCCACCGCCACTTCCCGCCGTCGAAGCTGGTCAGCTACCTCGGCGAACACGTCAACGACATCACCCCGCAGGACTGACCGTTCCGCCGTCCCTCGCTGCTACGAACAGCAGGGGTTGGCCCTCGCCGGTCACGTCACCACACAACGCCCATCCCTGAACGATCGACCGGCCACAGCACGGGATTCGCCGTCCCACGCCTGGCCAGAGAAGGACTTTCCCTTGCACGAAAACGGTCTTCCGCTAGCCCAGATAGCCCGCCTTCTGGGTGTCCCCGAGGACGCCCTGCGCACCCTGGTGGCCCAGCGCCGCCCCGCCGCCGGTGACGCCACGCTCGTCGCGCTCACGGTCGAGGAGGCCGCCCGCCGCCTCGGCATCGGCCGCACCAAGCTGTACGAGTACGTCTCCACCGGAGAAATCGCCTCGGTCAAAATCGGCAGTCTCCGGCGCATCCCAGCGGAGGCGGTGAACGACTTCCTGACCCGCCGTCTCGGCGCGCCGGACTTCGGGACGGCCGCGTGACCGAGTCCCGTACCGCCAAGACCCGCCAGCCCAACGGCGCCTCGTCCATCTACCTCGGCAAGGACGGTCGCTGGCACGGCCGCGTCACCGTCGGCGTCAAGGACGACGGAACCCCGGACCGGCGCCACGTCAGCCGCAAGACCCGCGCCGAGGTCACCAAGGTCGTCCGCGAGCTGGAACGTCAGCGCGACAAGGGCACCGTTCGCAAGGTCGGCCAGTCCTGGACCGTGAAGACGTGGCTCACCCACTGGGTGGAGAACATCGCCGCCGCGCACGTCTCGGAGAACACGATTGACGGCTACCGGGTGGCGGTCTACCACCACCTCATACCCGGCCTGGGCGCCCACCGCCTGGAGAAGCTGGAGCCCGAGCACCTGGAGCGCTTCTACAAGAAGATGCAGGAGAACGGCAGCGCCGCCGGCACTGCCCACCAGGCCCACCGCACGGTCCGTACGGCCCTCAACGAGGCTGTGCGCCGCCAACACCTCACCGCGAACCCGGCCGCCATTGCCAAGGCCCCCAAGGTCGAAGAGGAAGAGGTCGAGCCGTACACGGTCGAGGAGGTCCAACGCCTGCTCCGCGAAGCGGGCAAGCACCGCAACACTGCCCGCTGGGTCATCGCGCTTGCCCTCGGCCTGCGCCAAGGCGAGGTCCTCGGCATGCAGTGGGACGACGTCGACTTCGAGCTCGGCGTCATTCGCGTACGGCGTGGCCGGCTGCGCCCCCGGTACAGGCACGGATGCGGCGACCGTTGCGGCCGAAAGCCCGGCTACTGCCCCCAGAAGGTCAACACCCGGCGTGAGACGAAGAATGCGAAGTCCCGCGCCGGCCAGCGGCCCATCGGCGTCCCCGACGAGCTCCTCCAGCTCCTGCGCCGGCACAAGGAGCAACAGGCCCATGAGCGCACGGTGGCCCGCGACCTGTGGACGGAGAAGGGGTATGTCTTCACTTCACCCATCGGCGAGTCCCTGAACCCGAACACCGACTACCACAAGTGGAAGGAGCTGTTGAAGGCCGCAGGCGTCCGCGACGCCCGCCTCCACGATGCCCGCCACACCGCGGCGACCGTCCTGCTCATCCTCGGCGTTTCCGACGCGGTCGTCGACGCCATCATGGGATGGGAACCCGGCAAGTCCGCCCGCATGCGCCGCCGCTACCAGCACCTGACCAGCCGCGTTCTCAAGGACACCGCTGCCAAGGTCGGCGGCCTCCTGTGGGGCACGGACGAGCCTGTGGGAAGTGCCGCGCCGGACGCTGGCCAAAGCCCTGTCCCCGCCGAGCTAGTGGTCCACGTCGCCCGCCTCGGCGAGCGGCGAGTGCCCTTCCTCCACCGCGAGCACGCCGACGAGGTCGCCGCACGCTGGAGCGAGGACTGGCCTGACCACACTGCCGAGGTCGAGGAGTGGGACCGCTGGCGCTGGGAGCACCAGGACCCCAGCTGCGCGAGTGCCATTCGCGACCGCGTGCCGAATCGGGCCGTGGTCTTCCATGCCCGAGCCCTATTCCTCCCCGGCGGCGAACGTGCCGTGACCGAACTCCCGGAGCAGTGGTCGGTGCCGACCTGGGACTTCGAGACCGACCGCTACACCGACCGCGCCTCGGCCTGGCGCACGGCCCGACGACCCGGCACGGGCCAGGAGGTCGAGGCGCAGGTGCGAGGCACGGACAAGGGTGCCGTGGAAGCGGCCTTCGCTGAGGCTTGTGCACAGGCTGTGGACCGCGCCCGGAACCCGGGCAGGTACGGCGACACCGACGAGTGGTAGACGCCCTGTGACCCGCGCCTCGGTTTGAAGGTAGGCGCGGAGCGTGTGTGTGGGGGGAGCGGGTGACATCGGTCGGCTGCTCCCCCGCCTCACTTGAGCATCAGGAAGAGACCGACCAAGGATGCTCCGAGGGTCATGGCCCCCGCGAAGGCGATGCCTCCTCGACTGATCGCGGCAGGCACGGTGTGCCCTTCCCAGCGCGCAAGGGCCACTGCTGCACCTGCTACTCCCATCGCCAGAAGGGCAATCACCAGCAGGGTAGCGAGGAGCAGTCCGGCTTGCGTGAGGTGCATGGGAAGTCTCCGAGTTGGGTTGTGGCGGTCACGGTTCTTGCGCCTACACGATCCAGCTGCGCTGCGGCTGGTGATGCCGCTTGGATGTTGTTCTGGCGACAATGGCGGGTTGTCGCGGAACAACGCGGGGAGTAGTGATGGGGGAGCGGAAGCGCCCGGGGCGTCCCTGGGCGCAGCCCAAAGGAACAAGCGCCGAATCCAATGCGCTGGTGCGCATGATTCGATCGTGGATCGACGATGCCGGTCTGAGCGTGCGAGATATCCACAGCCGTCTGACCCCGGAACACTTCGCGGCTGGGAGAGTCCCAGACCTCCGCCGTCTGCGCATTCATTTGTCAGGTGAAGACCTGACCTGGGACGTCGTGGAGGCCATGGCAGATGTGTGCTTCCCTGACGAGCCGGGCCAGCAGGCGCTGGGTCGTGTACGCGACGCCAAGGCCCTCTGGGACAAGGCACAGAAGACTCCGACCCTGATTGGCATCGACGGTCAGGTGGTCGTTTCGCCGCGCGAGCTCATCGAGGAGAAGGAACGCACGATCGAGGTCTACAGGGACCTCGTGCGTGCGCGCCAGGCATACGAGACGAGTGAGCAGGGGCGGCAACAGGCTCTCCGTATCGCGTCGATGCTCTTTCTTGTCCTCGGCCAGGCACAGGCCAAGGTCGCAGAGTTGTCGCGACGTATCGACGCACTCACCGGAGTCAATGTGCCCTCACCGGACCCGATGCGCGCGCTGCAGCCGCAGCTTGAACGGGCTCTGGACCAAGAGACGCGCTTGAGCGCCCAGCTTGAGCGTGCGGTAAGGCAGCGCGACGAAGCCCAGCGCATTGCCGATCTCGCGGCCCGTCGAGTGCAGAGGTTGGAGGCGTATCTGCTGGATATCGGCCAACAGCTGCTGGTCAGCAATGCTGGATACCCGCTCGCAATCCCCGCTGACGCCATCGCTCACGAAGCACCAGGCGAGGAGAGCGCTCTTGACCAAATCGACGAGATTCTGGCGCGCACCGGCGACGCCCTGGACCGTGAACAGGAGGCTGTGCGGGACGCCGCAGATGAACTGGGCGTCACTTCAGAGCGCCACGAATCCTCTGAAGCACGCGTCATCGCCAGCAGCGTGCTTCCCCACCCTAGAGCGCCCGCAGGCGACCCTAACCCGGAGTTGTTCCGAACAACCCTGAACAACTCTCACGGGCCGGACGGCGATGCTGGGGGGCTTGAGCCGCGTTCAGACGAGATTGTTGCTGTGCTGCGCGAGAGGCTCGCTCTCGTCGAGAAGGATCGACACAAGACGGCCGTCAGTCTCCAGCAGTCCTTGCTCCCGCAGGAGCTGGAGCAGCCCGATGACCTGCGGATCGCCGCCACCTACCAGCCCGGAGACTCTGGCGCTGGGGTTGGCGGCGACTGGTACGACGTCATCACCCTCGGCGCCAGCCGCACGGCCTTTGTCATCGGCGACGTGATGGGTCGCGGCGTGCGCGCCGCTGCAGTCATGGGCCAGTTGCGCACCGCCGTCCGGGCCTATGCCCGACTCGACCTGCCGCCACACGAGGTGCTCCAGCTGCTCGACGGCCTCGCCGCCGAGATTGCAGTAAGCCAGATCGCCACCTGCGTCTACGCGATTCATGATCCCAACGAGGGCAAGCTGCTTTACGCTTCCGCCGGCCACCTCCCGATCCTCGTACGGGACGAGGACGGCACTATCCGCCGCGCCGAGGAGCCGACCGGCCCTCCCCTCGGCACCAGCGGCTGGCTGCACACCTCCGGCAGCATCGCCCTGCCGCCCGGTTCCACCGCTGTCCTCTACACCGACGGCCTGGTCGAACGCCGTGGCAAGGACATCGATGAAGGCATGGCCGTACTGGAGCGCGCGCTCGCTGGCGCCCAGGGCACCCCTGCCGACATCTGCGCCACGCTCCTGGGAACTCTGGACGTCGACGCGTATCTCGATGACGACATCGCCGTTATGGCACTCCAACATCCCACCCGCACCGGCGTGGACGCCGAGCTCTTCGACAAGGCGGCGCTGGAACTCGTCGGCGGCATGGAGGCGGCCCCACGCGCCAGGGCATTCACACGGGACACGCTCACCTCCTGGCGCCTCCCGGTTGAGACGTGTGACCTTGGCGTGCTGGCCGCGAGTGAGTTGGCGTCGAATGCTCTCCAATATGGCACCCCACCCGTGGAGCTCCGCCTGCGCCGTACCGACCGTCGGCTAATCATCGAGGTCGCGGACGAGGACGATCATCTGCCGCGTCGACGGCAAGCTGGACCAGCCGACGAGGCCGGTCGTGGCCTCTGGGTCATTGCCGCGATTGCCTCGTCCTGGGGGTCCCGTCGCAGCCCAGGCGGGGGCAAGGCTGTCTGGTGCGAGCTGCCGTTGGGGTCCTAGGACAGGCCACGGTTGCGAGCACAGCTCTTCCGGATTTCGCCAATAAGACCATCCGCGCCACGTCGACGTTCAGAGACTGTGCTCGAACTACCGTTTCAAATAGCGGCGTTGGTCCCCTCATGTGCACTGTTGAGTGTCAGTGGTCGTTCCTATGGTGGAGGAATGGCTAATGGGGTGTGGCACACCGGATATGGCATAGAGATCAATCTGTCCCTGCCCGACCTCGGTCACCCGGACCGTCCCGACTTGCTCCAAGAGATCACCGCCAGCGTCTCCGATCGCGACCCACAGCTCCTCGAATGCCTCGCGCACCACGACAAGCGCGAGTGCCTGTCGGAGTCGGGCGGCAAGTCGCCCTGGATGTTCATCCGTCGAGGGCGCGTGGGCGGCCGGCGACCGCTCGTCGCCTCGCACCTGCCGCTCACGCACAAGGCGACGCCGGCGGAGAGCGCCCAACACAAGGCCACTAAGGAACGGATCGTCGAGACCGCCGGGCGGTACGGCCTGGAAGCCGAGGCCGAGGTTCCCGTGGCTAACCGGCGGAGCATCTCGGATGCCGTTGTCACCGGTCCCGGCGGTCTCAGGATCGGCTGGGAGATCCAGTATCACCACCTCAGCCCCAGCAGTGTGCACCGGCGCTCGGTCAACGCCGTGGAGCACGGCATCACTCCGCTGTGGGTGGCGAAGGACCGGACGGCTTCCCTGATCGACCGGGCACCCTGGGCGCGGGTCGACGACATGCCGTGGAAGGACATCGCCGACGGCAAGGAGATGGTGATCCGCGGCGGGTACCGACACCTCGAAGTCTGGAAGTGCGTACCGAGCAGCGAGCGCCACTGCCTCATCAGTGAGGGTGCCAGCTATTGTGACGCGATTCACGCGGACTGGTTTGTGCCCGCGCTGTGTCTGCCGGAGCGGAAGCCCGTCCACATCGAGGACCTGGTCCTGCAGAGCGCGACGGGCGAGAGCGTCCCGGTCTACGTGCCCAGTCGAGGGAACGGCCGCGCCGGCCGTCACATGTGGGTGTCGGCCGACGACCGTGCTCTGTGGCAGGAGCTCATCGGTGAGAAGGCCCCGCTCCCCACGGCCCCGGCCGAAGACGAGGACGACGTGATCACCTTCGCCGAGCAGGAGATCGACCGCACCTGCCGGGCGGGAGAGGATGGCTGGTTCGTCAGCGACGGCCGACCCCTTCGTGATCTCGATCAACCGACCGGCGGCTTCACGCTGCCACGCATGCCGGTCCAGCGCTCCCGCGACCCGATGCGGATCACTGATGTCGAGCGGGCTGCCGCCTCCGCCGCACTGGGATGCCCGCCATGGGAGCTCGGGCTGTGTGCGGGCTGCGGTCAGCTGATGCGGCGATACGGCCGGAACGCCGCCATGTACTGCAACGTGTGCCGGGCCGCCCTCAACGGGCGGTAACCGCAACTGAGACCAAAACTGAGACCATCAACGTCGTAGGGCCCCGCTGCGAACAGCGGGGCCCTACGACATCGTGCCCGGTGAGGCACTGGCGGAGGATAAGGGATTCGAACCCTTGAGGGGTTGCCCCCAACACGCTTTCCAAGCGTGCGCCCTAGGCCACTAGGCGAATCCTCCGGCAGGAACATTACATGACCGAGGGCCGTGCTCGCGAACTCGTTCCCTCCCCACGACATGAGGTAGCCTTTGCGCAGCCCCTCACGCGGCGCTATCTGACTGAACTCCCCCAGGGCCGGAAGGCAGCAAGGGTAGGTCGGCTCTGGCGGGTGCGTGGGGGGCGTTCGCGTTCCCGGCCCCGTACGCGCGGGGCGTCCCGAGGGCAGGGACCGATGTCGGTGAGCGCCTATAACCTCGTAGCTGTGTCGTCTCTCGCGCTGTACCGCCGCTATCGCCCGGAGTCGTTCGCCGAGGTCATCGGGCAGGAACATGTCACCGACCCGCTGCAGCAGGCGCTGCGGAACAACCGGGTCAATCACGCGTACCTGTTCAGCGGTCCGCGAGGCTGCGGCAAGACGACCAGCGCGCGCATCCTGGCCCGGTGCCTGAACTGCGAGCAGGGCCCCACGCCGACGCCGTGCGGCGAGTGCCGGTCCTGCCAGGACCTGGCGCGCAACGGGCCGGGCTCGATCGACGTCATCGAGATCGACGCCGCGTCCCACGGTGGTGTGGACGACGCCCGTGACCTGCGCGAGAAGGCGTTCTTCGGGCCCGCCCACAGCCGGTACAAGATCTACATCATCGACGAGGCCCACATGGTCTCCCCGCAGGGCTTCAACGCCCTGCTCAAGGTCGTCGAGGAGCCCCCGGAGCATCTGAAGTTCATCTTCGCGACCACCGAACCCGAGAAGGTCATCGGGACGATCCGGTCGCGCACGCACCACTATCCGTTCCGGCTGGTGCCGCCCGGGGTCCTCCGGGACTACCTCGGTGAGGTGTGCGACAAGGAGAGCAGCCCCGTCGAGGAGGGCGTGCTGCCGCTCGTCGTGCGGGCCGGAGCCGGATCCGTTCGTGACTCCATGTCCGTCATGGACCAGCTGCTCGCCGGCGCCGGACCCGACGGTGTGACGTACGCCATGGCCACCTCCCTGCTCGGGTACACCGACGGCTCACTGCTCGACTCCGTGGTCGAGGCGTTCGCCACGGGGGACGGCGCCGCGGCCTTCGAGGTCGTCGACCGCGTGATCGAGGGCGGCAACGACCCCCGGCGGTTCGTCGCCGACCTGCTCGAGCGCCTTCGTGACCTGGTGATCCTCGCCGCGGTCCCGGATGCCGCGGAGAAGGGGCTCATCGACGTTCCCGCCGACGTCGTCGAGCGGATGCAGGCCCAGGCCGGCGTCTTCGGCGCCGCCGAGCTCAGCCGCGCCGCCGACCTCGTCAACGAGGGGCTCACCGAGATGCGGGGCGCCACCTCGCCCCGGCTCCAGCTCGAGCTGATCTGCGCCCGCGTGCTGCTGCCCGCCGCGTACGGCGACGAACGGTCGGTCATGGCCCGCCTGGACCGGATCGAGCGGGGCGTGAACTTCTCGGCGGGCGGTCCCGCCGCCGGCCTGCCGGCCATGGGGTATGCGCCGGAGGGCGGCGGCCACGGGGGGGCCGAGGGCGCCCCGGTTCCGCCGGGGGGCGGTCCGGCCGCGGCGCGGGCCGCGGCACGGGGGCAGGTCCCGCCCTCGCCTCCGCTCCCGTCCTCGCCGGTGCAGCCTCCGGCTCCGGTGCCTCCGGTTGCCGCGCCTCCGGCTGCGGCTCCGGCTCCGGCTCCCGTTCAGCCTCCGGCCGCGGCTTCGGTGGCTCCGCCCGTCGCGGGGCCGAACCAGCCCGTGTCCGGTGCGCCCGCTCCGGGGGCCTGGCCCACCGCGGCCTCCGCCGGGGGCGGTCGCCGGCCCGGTGGCTGGCCCACGGCCGCGGCGGCGGGCGGCGGGCGGCCCCAGGCCGCCGCTCCGGGCGTCCCCGCTCCCGCCCCCGTCTCCACGCCTGCCTCCGCACCCCAGGCGCCCCAGGCGCCCCAGGCGGGCCCCGGGCCCTCCGGTGGCGGTGGCGGCGGGCTCGACCCCCGCATGCTCTGGCCGAACATCCTCGAGGTGGTCAAGAACCGCCGTCGGTTCACCTGGATCCTGCTCAGCCAGAACGCCCAGGTGACCGGTTTCGACGGGACGACCCTCCAGATCGGCTTCGTGAACTCCGGCGCGCGGGACAACTTCCTGAGCAGCGGCAGCGAGGACGTGCTGCGGCAGGCCCTGGGCGAGCAGTTCAACGTGCAGTGGAAGATCGAGGCCGTCGTCGACCCGTCCGGGGGCGGGGCGGTGGCTCCGGCCCCCGGTGTCGGCCGGAGCGGTGGGGGCGCTGCGGGCTACGGCGCGGGTGGTGGCGGCGGCTCGGGCGGCGGCGGTGGTTACGGGGGTGCGGGCGCCGGTCAGCGTTCCGGGCCCGCCCAGCCGTCGGGGCCCTCCGGCGCGGCCGGCCCGTCCGGTCCCTCCGCGTACGCTTCCACGCAGCAGGCGCCTCCCGTGCCCGCACCGGCGCCGGCGCCTCGGCCCTCCGCTCCGGAGCCGCCCCCCGTCTCCCCCGAGGACGACGTCCCCGAGGAGGACGATCCCGACCTGGACGAGTCCGCACTCTCCGGCAAGGAGCTGATCGTCCGGGAGCTGGGTGCGACCGTGATCGAGGAGCTCACGAACGAGTAGACGCGAACGAGTGGACGCGAGCGTGGGGACGTGAACGGGTGACCCGGCCGGGCGGAGCCGGACGGGTGGAGCGGTGGGGCGGATTGGAGGAACGCACGAACCCGCCCGCCCCGGCCCTTCGGAAGCCCGCACAAGGCGCACGCCTCCGGTCCCGTTAGGCTGACCCCGTGAAGGTCCTCGTCATCGGCAGCGGTGCCCGCGAACACGCCCTGTGCCGTTCTCTGTCCCTCGATCCCGACGTCACCGCGCTCCACTGCGCCCCCGGCAACGCCGGTATCGCCGAGGTGGCCGAGCTGCACCAGGTCGACGCCCTGGACGGCGCGGCCGTGTCCGCGCTGGCCGCACGGCTCGGCGTGGACCTCGTGGTGGTCGGCCCGGAGGCCCCCCTCGTCGCCGGTGTCGCCGACGCCGTGCGCGCGGCGGGCATCGCCGCCTTCGGCCCCTCCAAGGAGGCCGCGCTGCTCGAGGGCTCCAAGGCCTTCGCGAAGGACGTCATGGCGGAGGCGGGCGTGCCCACGGCACGTTCGTACGTCTGCACCACCCCCGCCGAGGTTGCCGCCGCCCTCGACGCCTTCGGCGCTCCCCACGTGGTCAAGGACGACGGGCTCGCCGCCGGCAAGGGCGTGGTCGTCACCGATGACCTCGAGGTGGCCAGGGCGCACGCCGAGGCGTGCAGGCAGGTGGTCATCGAGGAGTACCTGGACGGCCCCGAGGTCTCCCTCTTCGCCGTGACCGACGGCGAGACCGTGCTGCCGCTCCAGCCCGCCCAGGACTTCAAGCGCGCACTGGACGGCGACGCGGGCCCCAACACCGGCGGCATGGGGGCGTACTCCCCGCTGCCGTGGGCCGATCCGAAGCTGGTCGACGAGGTCACGCGGTCGGTCCTGCAGCCGACCGTCGACGAGCTGCGGCGGCGTGGCACCCCCTTCTCCGGCCTGCTCTACGCCGGTCTCGCGATCACCTCGCGCGGTGTGCGCGTGATCGAGTTCAACGCCCGGTTCGGCGACCCGGAGACACAGGTCGTGCTGGCCCGGCTGGAGACCCCGCTGGCCGGGCTGCTGATGGCCGCCGCCACCGGCAACCTCGCCGACCTGGAGCCGCTGCGCTGGAGCGACGACGCCGCCGTCACGGTCGTCGTCGCCTCGCACAACTACCCCGGTCCGCCGCGTACCGGTGACCCGATCACCGGTCTGGACGAGGTCGCCGCCCAGGACGCCCCGCACGCGTACGTGCTGCACGCGGGGACGAAGCGGGTGGGCGACGAGACGGTCAGCGCGGGCGGCCGGGTGCTCTCCGTCACGGCGACCGGCGCGGATCTCACCGAGGCCCGCGACCGTGCCTACCGCGCGGTCTCCCGGATCCGCCTCGACGGCTCCCAGCACCGCACGGACATCGCGGCGGCGGCGGCCGAGGGCGCATGAGCCCTCACCGCCACCGTTGAACCCACGGGCCCCGATCCGCCTCAGGATCCGGGGCCCGAACTTTGCCGTCCGTCACTCACCTTTGCCCTGAGCCATTCCATCGAGTGACCGATGCGCCATCCGGCTGACGAGGGCCGGGGCCCCAACTAGGGTGCCGCGCAAGCGTTCCGGCATGCTCCGGCACTTGGCCCACCGGCATTGCGATGTCAGTGACGGGTGTCACAGTGGGGGAGTGGGCGACGCCAGGAGGCGTCCGGACCGTCGGGAGGGGGTGAGGCAGGGACATGAGGGTGAGCGGAGGTGGCATGGGCAGGGACGCGGGTGCGCAGTCGGCGCGTTCACGGGCGCTCGCGGTGCTCCGCCTGCGCAGCAGGGCACTGGCCGTCGCCCTGCTGCCCGCGGCCGTCGCCGTGATCCTGCTCGTCGGCGGCTCCACCGGCCATTTCGCCGGCACCGGCTGGGACGCCGTCCGCTGGACGCTCACGCCGCTCGCGGTACTGGCCCTGCTCACCGCCGCCGGAGTCGCCCTGGTCGTCGCCCGTGCCCGGCCCGCCATGAGCCCGACGGTCCCGATCGCCGAGCGGGCGGCCCCGGACCTGTACCGGATGGTGCGCGACCTCGCCGACCGCCTCGACGTCCCCGCCCCGTCCGCGATAGCGCTCACCCCGGACTGCGACAGCTGGCTGGAGGACCGCACCCACCCGGCGCACGGTCCCCCGCCCCTCGGGGAGCACGGCGGCACGGTGGGCGCGGGCCGGCCCCCGCACCACCGGACGACCGCCGCGCCCGTGCTGGTGATCGGCTCCCCGTTCCTGTGGTGGATGCGGGTCGGCGAGTTGCGCGCGGTCCTCGCCCCGGTCGTCGCCGGTACGGGGCCTTCGGCGCACCCGGACATAGCCGCCGCCCGGCGTTTCGTCCGGGGGCTCGACGCGGCGGTGGCCGTGGCCTCGGAACCTCGGCGCGGGCCGGTGTTCCGGGTGGTGTTCGCGGGCGTGGGCTGGGTCGCGCGGTCGTTGCTGCGCGGCTGCCGGGTGCACACCGCCGAGATGGAGCGCGGGGTCGCCGCGGCGGCGGCCGACCGCGCCCAGGCCGTGGACTACGGGCTGAGGATCGTCGCCCAGGAACAGGTGGGGCTGGCGTACGCCGGCTGGGACCGGCTGCTCACCCGGGTGGCGCTGCCCGCCTGGCGGATGGGCCGCTGGCCCGCACGGCTCAACGCGGGGGTGGTGGCCGCGCTCACCGAGCTGTCCCGCCGGGACCGGCTGGCCGAGGGGTTCGCCTCCCGCCTCGGTGAGCGTCCCGCCTGCGATCTGCTCGAAGAGCCCGGCGCGGTGGACGAGGCCACCTCCCTCCTCGCCGCCCGCCTCTTCCACGGCGGCCCCGCCGGGAGCGGGCCCGAGTGGTCGCCGGTCGGCTGGGGTGATTACCCGGAGGAGGTCGTCGACCGCAAATGGCGCACGGACGCGGCCCGGCTGCACCGCGTTCTGGACGCCCTCGGCGTACGTCCCGTCGACGGTGGGGAGAGCCCGGGATCCGACGGCCCGACCCTCTCCCGCGTCCTCGACCACCTGACGGACCCGGTGCCGGTCCCGCGCGCGGAACCGCCCGTACCCACGGGACCGGGAAACGCCGCCGGCACCACCGGTCACGCCGGGGACCCCGACGACCCCGATGACCCCGACGCCGAGGACCTCGCCGGAACCACCCCGCGCAGTGCCGCCCTGGCCGCCCGGATCAGCGCCGAAGTGGCCCGCGAGGGCGCCGCGGCCGCCGAGCGGGCCGCGGCCTCGTCCATATCCATACCCGCCTCCGCCCTCGCCCCGGCCGAGAGCGCCCCGACCGCTCCCCCCGCACCGGCCGGCCCGGCCCCCCTCTGGGACGACAGGACGTTGCCCCTGCTCCCCCTCCAGCCCCCGCGCACCGGCCGCGAACTGCTCGCCGACCACATCATGGCGATGGTCTGCTGCGCGGCCATGGACACCGTGGGCGCGACCCCCGGGCTCGACTGGCTCGACGGCCCGGCCCTCCTCATCGGCGGCGTCCGCGTCACGGACCTCCCCGCCCAGGTCATGGCGCTGATCGAGAACGGCGATCCCGTGGCCCTGCGCCGGTGGCTGACCCGGCAGGGCATACGCCCGGAGAAGCCCGTACGGCTCGTCTGAGCCGGTCGCCCCGCAACTCCCGCTCCATCACCCGGAGTTCCGCCTTCCGCTTTTGACCGGTTCGCGACGAAGGGTGATGGAACGTGTGCCCCATGTGATGTGCTTGGCCTGTTCGTGCTCCGTGACCAGGGCCTGCGCCGTACGACAAGCGCACCGCCGACCGCCGACGACGGAGCCGACGAGGTCAAAGGGGCCGACCAGATCAACGGGGCCAACGGGGCCGGCGGGGCCGACGGGGGCCGAGGAGGGGAGCGACCATGGGGCCGGAGCAGGGCCGCCGCCGGATCGAGGGGTTCAGTTCCACCGGCGGGGTGGCGCCCGGAGGGACCATCGACTTCCACATCTCCGTCGACCCGCCCCAGGAGTTCGGCGTCGACGTCCACCGCGTCGGCCACCACGACGGGCGGCGCACCGCCCGGATCGCGTCCGGCCCCCGCCTGGCCGGCCTCGCGCAGCCGCCGCCGCTCACCGCCGACCGCACGGCCTCCTGCCACCACTGGTGGCTGTCCTGGCGGCTGCGGGTCCCGTCGGACTGGAGCGTCGGCGCCCATGTGGCCGTCCTGACCACCGCCGACGGCCGCCACCGGTCCCACATCCCCTTCACGGTGCGCGACGACCGCCCGGCGGACCTGCTCCTGGTGTTGCCCGACATCACCTGGCAGGTCCACAACCGCTACCCGTGGGACGAGGGCGGGCAGCCGCTCGACGGAGCCGAGGAGGCGGCGACCACCGTCTCCTTCGACCGCCCGTACGCGGGTGCCGGCCTGCCGCCGTACGCCGGTCACGCCTACGACGTCATCCGCTGGGCCGAACGCTACGGCTACGATCTCGCCTACGCCGACGCCGTCGACCTGCACGCCGGCCGGGTCGATCCCACCCGCTACCGGGGGATGGTCTTCCCCGGCCCCGACGTGTACTGGTCCCAGGCCATGCGCGACACCGTGGAACGCGCCCGCGAGTACGGCACCTCCCTCGTCTTCCTCTCCGCCCGCACCATGTACGGGCAGGTGGAGCTCGCCCCCTCCCCGTCCGGGGCCCCCGACCGCCTGCTGACCCACCGCAGACGCCGGGCCCCGGAGCGCAGGAATCCGGAGCGCGGGAATCCGGGCCGACCGTCGCTGTGGCGGGAGACGGACCGTGCGGAACAGCAGTTGCTCGGCATCCAGTACGCCGGTCAGGTCCCCGCCCCGCATCCGCTGATCGTGCGCAACGCCGACCACTGGCTGTGGCAGGGGACGGGGGCGTCCGAGGGCGACGGGATCGAGGGGCTGGTCGCCCTCGGGGCCGACCGCTACTTCCCGCGCACCCCGCTGCCCGAGCACGAGGAGCGGGTCCTGCTCGCGCACTCCCCGTACACCGACCGGGCGGACGGCAGACGGCACCAGGAGACCTCCCTGCACCGGGCGCCCTCCGGCGCGTGGGTCTTCGCGTCGGGGACGCTCGCCTGGTCCCCGGCCCTGGACGGACCCGGCCGGGGCGACCTCCGCATCCAGCGAGCCACGGCCAACCTCCTCGACCGCATCTGCAAACACGCCTGACCGGCTCCGGCCCGCGGACCCCCGCGGCCGCCCCCGAGCGGCGGGGGCGGCCGTCCGTACGGGACAATTGGCCTCACCGTCCCGCCGTCTCCCACCGCCGTCCCGAGCGAGCGGAGCGAGCCCCGCGGGGTGCCTGCCCTGCTGTTCCGAGCCACGCGGAGGAACCGTGTCCGGATTCGTCGAGAAGCCCGAGCCGATCCAGGTTCCGGGCCTGGTGCACCTGCACACCGGAAAGGTGCGCGAGCTGTACCGGAACGAGGCCGGCGACCTCGTCATGGTCGCCAGTGACCGCATCTCCGCCTACGACTGGGTGCTGCCGACCGAGATCCCGGACAAGGGCAGGGTCCTCACCCAGCTCTCCCTCTGGTGGTTCGACCAGCTCGCCGACCTGGTCCCGCACCACGTCCTGAGCACCGAACTCCCCGCGGGCGCCCCCGCCGACTGGGAGGGCCGCACACTCGTCTGCAAGTCCCTGCGGATGGTCCCCGTGGAGTGCGTGGCCCGCGGCTACCTCACCGGTTCGGGCCTCGCCGAGTACCAGGAGTCCCGTACGGTCTGCGGTCTGGCCCTCCCCGAGGGCCTGGTGGACGGATCGGAACTCCCCGGCCCGATCTTCACCCCGGCCACCAAGGCCGCCGTCGGCGAGCACGACGAGAACGTCTCCTACGAGGAGGTCGCCCGCCAGGTCGGCGCCGACGTCGCGGCGCAGCTGCGGCAGGCCACCCTCGCCGCGTACACCCGGGCCCGGGACGTCGCCCGCGAGCGGGGGATCATCCTCGCGGACACCAAGTTCGAGTTCGGCTTCGACGGCGACACCCTGGTCGTCGCGGACGAGGTGCTCACCCCGGACTCCTCCCGCTTCTGGCCGGCCGACCAGTGGGAGCCGGGCCGCGCGCAGCCGTCGTACGACAAGCAGTACGTGCGGGACTGGCTGACCTCCGCCGAATCGGGCTGGGACCGTGCGAGCGAGCAGCCCCCGCCGGCGCTGCCGCAGCCCGTCGTCGACGCGACCCGGGCGAAGTACGTGGAGGCGTACGAGCGTCTGACGGGCCTGAGCTGGAGCTGAGGGAGCGGCAGGGAACGGCGAAGGCCCCGGTCGATGACCGGGGCCTTCGGTGTGGAGCGGACGACGAGGTTCGAACTCGCGACCTCAACCTTGGCAAGGTTGCGCTCTACCAGCTGAGCTACGTCCGCGTTGCGCCGTGGCGCGAGGCCAACTATACCCAACCTCGCTCGCGAGCGAGGCGTACCGCGGCATGACGGTTCTCCGCACCGAGTTTCGACGTGGCCGACGACAGGTAGTTGCGCACGGTCCCCTGGGACAGCGCGGCCCGCTCCGCGATCTCCGCCACGGGCGCCCCGTCGGCCGCGAGTTCCAGCACCTCGGCCTCGCGCGCGGTCAGCGGTGAGTCACCCGCGGCGATCGCGTCGGCGGCCAACTCGGGATCCACGTAACGGTTTCCCGCGTGCACCGCGCGGATGATCTCCGCGAGGCGCTGTGCGCTGACGGTCTTGGGGACGAAGCCGCGCACCCCCGCCGCGAGCGCCCGCTTCAGGTGTCCGGGCCGTCCGTGGCTGGTCACGATCAGCACCCGGCAGCCGGGGAGTTCGGCCCGCAGCGATGTGGCGACGTTCACGCCGTCGGCGCCGGGCATCTCCAGATCCAGCACGGCGACGTCGGGGGCGTGCGCCCGGGCCATCGCCAGCGCCTCCGGACCGGAGGCCGCCTCGGCGACGACCAGCAGGTCCTCCTCCAGGGAGAGCAGCGCGGCGAGCGCGCCCCGGATCAGGTGCTCGTCGTCGGCGAGCAGCAGCCGGACGGGGGGCGCGGGCCGGGTTGTCGTCACGGCGTGACCTCGCTCACGTTCGTACGGGACGCGGTGGACGCGGTGGACACCGCGGGCGCGGCGGACTCCTCCGAGGGGAACGTCCCGGAACCGGCGGCCGACGGCAACGGGACCTCGGCCGTCAGCAGGAACCGCCCGTCCCCGGTCGGGCCGGCCCGCAGGGTCCCGCCGATCTCGGCCAGCCGCTCACGCAGCCCGACCAGCCCGGCTCCCCGGCCCGGACCGCCGTTCTCCGGCACGCCGTCGTTCTCCACCGTCAGTACCGTTCGCACCGTCTGTCCCTTCAGCGACGTCTGCCCCTTCAGTGCCCGTATCCCCACCGCACACCGCTGTGCGTCCCCGTGCCGCAGCACGTTGGTCACCGCTTCCCGTACGACCCAGCCCAGCGCGGACTGCACCTGCGCCGGGAGTCCGGTCGGTGAACCGGTGACCGTGCAGTCGATGCCGGCCGCTTCCAGAACGCTCTTGGCGCCCGCGAGTTCGCTGCCCAGGTCGGCCTCGCGGTAGCCGCGGACGACCTCGCGCACCTCCCGTTGCGCCTCGTGCGCCAGTCGCTGCACCTCGACCATCTGCGCCACCGCCTCCGGCCGTTCCCGCTGGGCCAGCTGGACGGCCAGCTCGCTCTTCAGCGCGATCACGGCGAGGTTGCGGCCCATGACGTCGTGCAGATCCCGTCCGAACCGCAGCCGCTCCTCCGCGACGGCGAGCCGGGTACGGGTCTCGCGGGCCTCGTCGAGTTCGTACACGGTGTTGAGCAGCCAGACCGAGATCACCGAGGTGAAGGCCATGACTCCGCTGCTGACCAGCATCACCACCGCGAAGAGCGGCGCGTTCGGAGCGGACATGCCGAAGGACAGCGACACCAGTCCCGTGCCCACCGCGAAGCCCACCACCCAGCCGAACACCCGCAGCCGGCTGCGCACCCCGAGCGCGACGATCCCGGCGCCGAAGGGCGGGACGAGGATCAGGATCCCGGTGACCGCTTCGGTGACGTCGCGGCCGGCCAGCCCGTGCTCGGCGGCCGCCACGGCCGTCACCGTGACGACCGCGGAGACGACCCCGAGCGCCCACAGCAGCGGGAGCGGCTGCTCCCGCTGTCCGCGCGCCCAGTCCAGTGCCCGTGAGGCGGTCACGGCGCACAGCGCGCAGTGCACGGCGATCACGAGCAGCAGGGGAGCGGCGAGCCTCGGCCCGAGGTGCCCGAACCGCCCGATCACCGGACTGCCGGCCGCCATGAACTCGACCAGGGCGAAGGAGTGGAACGACCACCGGGTGTACGTCTCCACCTTGTCCGGGGTGCTCTTGCTCCCCCACCAGCCGCCCGGCCTGCCCAGGCCCCCGCCCCCCGCCGCCGGCACGTCAGCGCCTCGGGTCCCAGCGGAACCACCGGCGGACGGCGAACACCGACAGCAGCACCCAGGCCGCGCCGGTCGCCAGGGCGAACAGTGTCTCGGAGCCGGACAGGTTGCCGGTGAAACCGCCGCGCAGCAGGGTCATCACGGGGGCGAGGGGCAGCAGTTCGCAGAAGGAGGCCAGCCGGTCGGGCAGCACCTCCAGCGGGACCATCACCCCGGAGCCGGCCATCGACACCAGGATCATCGGCATCGCGGTGACCTGCGCGCTCTCGGTGGTCCGGGTGAAGCCCGCGGTGACGGCGGCGAGCATCGCGCACAGCCCCAGGCCCAGCAGCAGCCCCAGCACGGACAGATGGACGGCCTGCGGCGCGGCCATGTCCAGGAGCAGTGCGCAGCCCGACGCCAGCAGCAGCGACTGCACCAGCCCGATGGCGACGGACGGGAGCGAGGCCCCGCAGAGGATCTCGGCGTCCCGCAGTTCCCCGGTGCGCAGCCGCTTCAGGACCAGTTCCTCGCGCCGGGTGACGAAGACGCTGACGAGCGAGGTGTAGACGGCGAACAGCAGGGAGAAGCCGATCGCGCCGGGCAGGACCACCGCGCCGAGATCGAGACCCACCTCGTCGAGGTCCATCCCGTCGGCCGCCCCGTGCAGGCCGAGGGGAAGCACCAGCGGGACGAAGAACGCGGCGAAGAGCGTGCCCCTGCTGCGTCCGAGCAGCGCCAACTCGGCTCGGGCGAGGGCCCGCATGCGTCCCACGGGGGTGCTCGCCGCGGAGCTCCCGCCGCTCACGGCCTCCGCCGTTCCCCCGGTCGGCCTCTCGGCCGACTTCTCGGTCGTGCTGACGGTCCCGCTCATGCCGCGTACTCCTTTTCCATGGTGGTGCTCTCCCCCTGCTCGAGGGTTTCGCGCGCGGAGGCTTCCCGGGCTATACCCAGGAACGCCTCCTCCAGCGAGGCCGAGCGCACGTCCAGCCCCTTCAGTTCCACACCGGCCTGCTCCGCCCACACCAGCAGGCCCGTGGCCGCCCGTTGCAGCTCACGGGTGTGCAGCCGGATGACCTGTCCGTCCAGCTCGTGCCCGGTCACGCCCAGGTCGTCGAGCGGCGGCAGGTCACCGGGGAAGTAGCCGTGGGGCAGTTCGAAGGTGATCCGCGACGGCTGCGCGGCGGTCACCTCGGCGGGGGTGCCGGTGATGGCGATGCGCCCCTTGTGCATGATCGCGAGGCGGTCGGCCAGGGACTCGGCCTCCTCGAGGTAGTGGGTGGTCAGCAGCACGGTCGTGCCGTTGTCGCGCAGGGCCCGCACCAGGCGCCAGGTGTCGCGGCGCCCTTCGGCGTCCAGACCGGTCGTCGGCTCGTCGAGGAACAGCACCTCGGGGTCGCCGAGCAGCGCGAGGGCCAGGTCGAGGCGGCGCCGCTCACCCCCGGACAGCTGCTTGACCCGTACGCCGTCCTTGCCGGCCAGCCCGACCAGCGACAGCACCTCCTGCGGGGGACGGGCCCCGCTGACGGTGCCGGCCCACATCCGCGCGGTCTCCATGACGGTCAGGTCGGAGGGGAAGCCGCCCTCCTGGAGCATCACGCCGGTGCGAGGCCGGACCACGGCGCGGTCGGCGTAGGGGTCGTGACCGAAGATCCTGACCTGTCCGGCGGTCGGCGCCGCGAGACCCTCCAGCAGTTCGACGGTGGAGGTCTTGCCCGCGCCGTTGGTGCCCAGCAGCGCGAAGACCTCTCCACGCCGTACGGAGAAGTCGATCCCGCGTACGGCCTCGAACCCGCCCCCGTACACCCGGCGCAGGCCGGTGACCTCGATCACGTGTTGATGTTCGTTTCCTCGCATACCCCGATCATTCAGGATCGACCGGCCGGGCCGCCGTGCGGGCTGTCACCACCGGGCGTGACAAATGTCAGAAAGACGCAGGTCCCCCTCGTGCGGGCGCCCTCGCCCGGACACCGAGGGGGGCACGGCGACACGAAAAGACCCCGGTCCGATGGACCGGGGTCTGATTCCCGAGCGGACGACGAGGTTCGAACTCGCGACCTCAACCTTGGCAAGGTTGCGCTCTACCAACTGAGCTACGTCCGCATTGCCCCCGATCGGCTTTCACCGATCGGTGCGAGCACCAGCCTACCTGATCGGATGCACCGATCGGTACGGCTACGCAGAGCGGGTGACAGGAATTGCACACTGCGCCTTCCCCCTGGAAGGGGGATGTTCTACTACTGAACTACACCCGCATGCACTCCGTGAGCTGGGCCTTTCGGCCTTCCCTCGCGGCGTGCTCCAGACTCTAGCTGATCAATGGGGGTGTTGTGCAAGTCGGCTGTCGCGGGGCCCGGACGACCCGGACGACCCGGACGGCCGGAACGCAGCCGACCGGGCCCGGTCGGCGGAGCGCGCCCCACCGCACCGCGCGCCCCGCCGTGCCCGTCACGCCTGTCCCGCCGCGCGGGCGTCTCACCGCGCCGCGGCGAACGCCTCGTAGATCCGCTTGGGGATCCGTCCGCGGGCGGGGACGTCCAGCTGGTTCGACAGCGCCCAGGCGCGCACGGCCGCCGGATCGGGGGCGACCTCCGTCTGCCGGTACGCCCGGCCCGAGCGGGAGCGCTTGCGGCCGGCCTGCACGTAGGGCGCGAGCGCCTTCCGCAGGTCGTCGGCGTTGGCTTCGTTCAGGTCGATCTCGTACGACTTGCCGTCGAGTCCGAAGGCGATCGTTTCCGCCGCTTCCGAGCCGTCGATGTCGTCAAAGAGAGTGACCACGACCTTCTGCGCCACGAATAATCGGTCCCTTCGTGCGACGCCTCTGTGCCGACGTCGGTGAGGACGCCCAGGGTGTCGCGGAGATGTCGACGTCCGCCTGTAAACGGGCAAACCATCTGCTAATGACAATTCATTTGTACAGTGCTCGGCAATGCATTGTGAAGCTCGACTAAATCTGCCCGCGTGTCCGGTGCGCAATAGCGATGCGTGACAGATCGCGGATCTTTCCCGGATCTTTTCCCGGGCGCCTCCCCGCGATGCCGGGCCGTGATCGGGGTCACGTAGATTCCTCCAACTCTACTCGCGTAGAAATTTTGTGCGGGTAGTCTGAAGGGACCTGCTCAGCACCACACACCGGGAGTGCCAGTGGCACGCGTCGTAGTCGACGTCATGCTCAAGCCGGAGATCCTCGACCCCCAGGGCCAGGCGGTGCAGCGCGCACTGCCGCGGCTGGGTTTCGAGGGGATCTCGGACGTCCGCCAGGGAAAGCGATTCGAACTGGAAGTTGACGGGCCGGTCGACGAGGCCGCGCTCGCCCGCATTCATGATCTTGCGGAATCCTTCCTCGCCAACACCGTGATCGAGGACTTCACCGTCAGGGTCGAGGAAGTCTCGGAGGCCGTGAAGTGACCGCTCGTATCGGCGTCGTCACTTTCCCCGGCAGCCTCGACGACCGGGACTCGCAGCGCGCGATCCGGCTCGCGGGCGCCGAACCCGTGGCGCTCTGGCACAAGGACAAGGACCTCAAGCAGGTCGACGCGGTCGTGCTGTGCGGCGGATTCTCCTACGGCGACTACCTGCGCGCCGGGGCCATCGCCCGTTTCTCGCCGGTGATGGACACCGTCATCGAGCAGGCGAAGGCGGGACTGCCGGTCCTCGGCATCTGCAACGGCTTCCAGATCCTCACCGAGGCGCACCTGCTCCCCGGCGGCATGCTGGGCAACGACCACCTGCACTTCATCTGCCGTGACCAGAAGCTGCGGGTGGAGAACGCGGAGACCGCCTGGACCACCGACTACACGGCCGGCCAGGAGATCCACATCCCGCTGAAGAACATGGACGGCCGCTACGTCGCCGACCGGTACACGCTGGACGAGCTGGAGGCCGAGGGCCGCGTCGCCTTCCGGTACCTCGACTTCAACCCCAACGGCTCGCTCAACGACATCGCCGGCATCACCAACGCGGCGGGCAACGTCGTCGGTCTGATGCCGCACCCCGAGCACGCCGTCGAGTCACTGATCGGCACCGGTCGCACCGACGGCCTCCCGTTCTTCACCTCGATCCTCAAGAAGCTGGTCAACGCATGAGCAGGACGCCTCTGGACACGGTCGAGCACGCGGCGAAGACCCCCGACGTCGAGCTGCCCTGGGCCGAACTCGGCCTCAAGAAGGACGAGTACGAGCGGATCGTGGAGATCCTCGGCCGCCGCCCGACCGGTGCCGAGCTCGCCATGTACTCGGTGATGTGGTCCGAGCACTGCTCGTACAAGTCCTCCAAGGTCCACCTCCGCCAGTTCGGCGAGAAGGCCCCCGAGTCCGACGCGATGCTCGTCGGCATCGGCGAGAACGCCGGGGTCGTCGACGTCGGCCAGGGCTACGCGGTCACCTTCAAGGTCGAGTCGCACAACCACCCGTCGTACGTCGAGCCCTACCAGGGCGCGGCCACCGGTGTGGGCGGCATCGTCCGCGACATCATCGCGATGGGCGCCCGCCCGGTCGCCGTCGTGGACCCGCTGCGCTTCGGCGCCGCCGACCACCCCGACACCAAGCGCGTCCTGCCCGGCGTCGTCGCCGGCATCGGCGGCTACGGCAACTGCCTGGGCCTGCCCAACATCGGCGGTGAGGTCGTCTTCGACGCCTGCTACCAGGGCAACCCGCTGGTCAACGCCGGTGCCATCGGCGTCATGCGGCACGAGGACATCCACCTCGCCAAGGCCTCCGGGCCCGGCAACAAGGTCATCCTGTACGGCGCCAGGACCGGCGGCGACGGCATCGGCGGCGCCTCCATCCTGGCCTCCGAGACCTTCGACGACGCCAAGCCCTCCAAGCGCCCCGCCGTCCAGGTCGGCGACCCCTTCCAGGAGAAGCTCCTCATCGAGTGCACCCTGGAGGCGTTCCGGGAGAAGCTGGTCGTCGGCATCCAGGACCTCGGCGCGGCCGGCCTCTCCTGCGCCACGTCCGAGCTGGCCTCCAACGGCTCCGGCGGCATGCGCGTCGTCCTCGACGACGTACCGCTGCGCGACTCCACGCTCTCGCCCGAGGAGATCCTCATGAGCGAGTCGCAGGAGCGCATGTGCGCGGTCGTCGAGCCGGAGAAGGTCGACCGCTTCCTCGAGATCTGCGAGAAGTGGGACGTCATCGCCACCGTCATCGGCGAGGTGACCGACGGCGACCGCCTGGAGATCTACTGGCACGGCGGCAAGATCGTCGACGTCGACCCGCGCACCGTCGCCCACGACGGCCCGGTCTACGAGCGCCCCTACGCCCGCCCCGACTGGCAGGACGCGCTCCAGGCCGACGACGCGAACAAGCTGCCCCGGCCGCAGACGTCCGACGAGCTGAAGGACCAGGTCCTGAAGCTGGTGGGCTCGCCCAACCAGGCCTCCAAGGAGTGGATCACCCGGCAGTACGACCACTTCGTGCAGGGCAACACGGTCCTCGCCCAGCCCGAGGACGCCGGCATGATCCGCGTCGACGAGAAGACCGGCCTCGGTGTCGCCATCGCCACCGACGGCAACGGCCGCTACGCCAAGCTCGACCCGTACGCGGGGGCGCAGCTGGCCCTGGCAGAGGCCTACCGCAACGTGGCGACGACCGGCGCCAAGCCGCTCGCCGTCTCCGACTGCCTGAACTTCGGCTCGCCGGAGGACCCCGCGGTCATGTGGCAGTTCGCGGAGGCCGTGCGCGGTCTGGCCGACGGCTGTCTCCAGCTCGGCACCCCGGTCACCGGCGGCAACGTCTCGCTCTACAACCAGACCGGCGAGGCCGCCATCCACCCGACCCCGGTGGTCGCGGTCCTCGGCGTCATCGACGACGTGGCGCGGCGCACGCCGGTCGCCTTCCGGGAGGAGGGCCAGCTGATCTACCTCCTGGGCGACACCCGTGAGGAGTTCGGCGGCTCGGCCTGGTCCCAGGTCGTCCACGACCACCTCGGCGGCCTGCCGCCGCAGGTCGACCTGGAGCGCGAGCGCCTGCTCGGCGAGATCCTGATCTCCGCCTCCCGCGACGGCATGATCGACTCCGCGCACGACCTGTCCGACGGCGGTCTGATCCAGGCCGTGGTCGAGTCGGCGCTGCTCGGGGGCAAGGGCGCGCGTCTGGTCGTACCGGACGGACTCGACGCGTTCACCTTCCTGTTCTCCGAGTCGGCCGGCCGCGCGATCGTCGCCGTGCCGCGTTCGGAGGAGCTCCGCTTCACCGACATGTGCGGCGTGCGAGGCCTCCCGGCGACCCGCATCGGGGTCGTCGACGGGGACACGGTGGACCTCCAGGGCGAGTTCGAACTCACCCTCGATGAACTGCGCACGGTCCACGAGGAGACGATCCCGGCCCTGCTGGCCTGATCCGAAGCCTGCGTCGTTCAGGTTTCCCGGTTTCCCGCACGAAGCCCCCGCCCGGTCCACCGGGCGGGGGCTTCGTCGTCCGTGGAGACCGATCAGGGCTTGTACGGAATTACGTAGTTACGTAATATCAGAGCCGTGGAACTCGAAGAGCGCGTCGCCGACCTCGAACGCCGGCTGACGGAACTGGAGGCGGAGCGCCGCGGCGCACCCCGCCTGGGCGAGGGCGACTTCTGGGCCCTGGACGGCCTGAAGAGCCGGCTGGCCGAGCTGACGGCGGCCGACGGGGGCGTGCTGTTCACCGGCGCGGTCCGGCTGCCGACCGGCGAGCAGTACGAGTGGCAGCACGGCGCGCTCACCGAGGGACTGCTGGACGACGACTGGCCCGCGGCAGCCGAGCCGCTCGCCGCCCTCGGGCACCCGGTGCGGCTGCGGCTGCTCCGCGAGATCCTCGGCGGCCGCCGCACCGCCGCCGAACTCGCCGAGCTGGACGGCGTCGGCACGACCGGCCAGATCTACCACCACCTGCGCCAGCTCACCTGCGCCGGCTGGCTCCACACCACCGGCCGGGGCCGCCACGAGGTACCGGCGGGCCGGGTCGTACCGCTGCTGGTGCTGCTGTCCGCGGCGCGGCCCTGACCGGGCCGGTACCCGCACCCACGGCACCCACGACGACCAGGGGGAACCATGACCGCACGCAAGCTCGCCATGATCACCTTCCGGGGGCTGCAACTGGGTTTCATCGCCCTGGTGACCGCCCACATCTGCCTCGGCTGGGACTACCCGATCCTGTGGAACCTGCTGCCGCTGGCCCTGGCCTACGTCCTGATCGCCGTGGTCAACCGGTGGGGCGGCGGCGCCCCGGACCATCCGCGCCTCGCGCGTGAACCGGTCGAGGTCGACCCGCCCGTGACCGGCCGCTGGTCCGCGCTGAACAGCCCCGCCGACCGCACCCCGAGCCACGGCACCCACGCCTACGGCCAGACGTACGCCATCGACATCGTCGCCGAACCCGAGCCGGGCGCCCGTCCCGCGTTCTCCGCGCTGTGGCCGCTCGCCCGCCGCCCCGAGGCCTTCCCCGCCTTCGGCGCCCCCCTGCACGCGGTCGCCGACGCCACGGTCGTCCGCGTGTCCGACAGGCAGCGCGACCACCTCAGCCGTGCCTCGCTCCCCGGACTGCTGTACCTGATGCTCGTCGAGGGCTCGGTGCGCGAGATGGCCGGGGTCCACCGGATCATCGGCAACCACCTGGTGCTCGACCTCGGCGACGGGACGTACGCCGCCTACGCGCACGTGCGGCGCGGCTCGTTCACCGTCCGCGAGGGCGACCGGGTGCGGGCCGGACAGGTGCTCGCCCGCTGCGGCAACTCGGGCAACTCCTCCGAGCCGCACCTGCACTTCCAGCTGATGGACGGCCCCGACCCGGACACCGCGCGCGGCATCCCGTTCACCTGGAGCGGCCTCGGCGTCCCCCGGGGCGGCGAGGTGTTCGAGGTGCCCGCGCCGACCGCGCAGCGCACCTCCTAGGCTGCCCCCATGCCCCCGGCCAAGAAGCGCGCCCGCTCCTACGACCCCGCCAGGACCCGCACCGCCGTCCTGGCCCAGTTCGAGAACGTACGGCAGGCGGTACGCACCCTGGACGCGCACCACCTCGCCCTGCCCACCCGCCTCGACGACTGGACCGTACGGGACCTGCTCGCGCACCTCGCCCTGACCGTCGGGAGCGTCAGCCGGGCCCTGGAGCGGGGCGAACCGGCGAAGCCCGGGCCCGCGCTGCCGGGCCATCCCGCCGCGACCATCGCCCACACCGGCGCCGTCGCCGAGGACGCCCGGGCGCTCGCCGAGGCGACCCCCGACCTCGGCGCCCTCGACGCCCTGCTCACCCGCACCGCCCAGGACCTGGCCCGGGACCTCGACGCGGCTCCGCCCACCCGGGTGCTCGCCCTGCCCTCGGGGGCCATGAGCCTCACCGACCACCTGGTCACCCTCACCGTCGAGCTCGTCGTCCACGCCGACGACCTGGGCGCCGCCGTGCCCGGCCTCGACGTCCCTCACGACCGCCAGGCCCTCGCCACCTGCACCCGGCTGCTGGCCGACACGCTCGCCGCGAAGGCGCCCGGCGGCTCGACGGAGGTGCGCGTCCCGCCGTACGCGGTCGTGCAGTGCGTGGCGGGGCCGCGGCACACCCGGGGCACCCCGCCCAACGTCGTCGAGACCGACCCGCTGACCTGGATCCGTCTGGCCACCGGGCGCACGGCCTGGCAGGACGCGGTGGCCGACGCCGAGGTGAGGGCGAGCGGGGAGCGGGCGGACCTAGGGCCGTACCTGCCGCTGACGACCTGAGGCGAGGGCGGTCGACGGCGGTCGAGGGCGGTGGACGGAGAGGCCGACGCCACCGTCCGCGACGGCCATATCACCGTCGGCACGCCCGGTACGCCCCGAATGGTGTGCGAAGACTCACTCATGAAGGCCGGGAAGACGCCGCCGAAGCTTTTCGAGACCGGGCTCGACCATCGGGTCGATCACCGGATCACGACGCTGACCAGCGCAGACGGCGGGACTGTCCACGCGTTCGCCGCCGAGTGGGCCGCGGCCGGGACCCCGTCCCCAATTCGGACCAGCACTCGACCTCGCCTACACTCGGTGGCGTGCCACGTGGTGACGGACGACTCAACCACGACCTGCTCCCCGGAGAGAAGGGCCCCCAGGACGCCTGCGGCGTCTTCGGTGTCTGGGCTCCGGGCGAAGAGGTCGCCAAGCTCACGTACTTCGGGCTGTACGCCCTCCAGCATCGGGGCCAGGAATCCGCGGGTATCGCGGTCAGCAACGGCTCCCAGATCCTCGTCTTCAAGGACATGGGCCTGGTCTCCCAGGTCTTCGACGAGACCTCGCTCGGTTCGCTCCAGGGTCATATCGCGGTCGGTCACGCCCGCTACTCGACCACCGGCGCCTCCGTGTGGGAGAACGCCCAGCCGACGTTCCGCGCCACCGCGCACGGCTCGATCGCGCTCGGCCACAACGGCAACCTGGTCAACACGGCCGAGCTCGCCGAGCTGGTGGCCGAGCTGCCCAAGGAGAACGGCCGCGCCCCGAAGGTGGCGGCCACCAACGACACCGACCTGATAACCGCCCTGCTGGCCGGCCAGCGCGCCGCCGACGGTGAACCGGTGACCGTGGAGCAGGCCGCACATGTGGTCCTCCCGCAGGTCAAGGGCGCCTTCAGTCTCGTCTTCATGGACGAGAACACGCTGTACGCCGCCCGCGACCCGCAGGGCATCCGCCCACTGGTCCTCGGCCGGCTCGAGCGCGGCTGGGTCGTCGCCTCCGAGACCGCCGCCCTCGACATCTGCGGCGCCAGCTTCGTCCGCGAGATCGAGCCCGGCGAGTTCGTCGCCATCGACCAGAACGGACTGCGCTCTTCCCGATTCGCGGAAGCGAAGCCCAAGGGCTGTGTCTTCGAGTACGTGTACCTGGCCCGCCCGGACACCGACATCGCCGGCCGGAACGTCTACCTCTCGCGCGTCGAGATGGGCCGTCGCCTCGCCGCGGAGGCGCCCGCCGAGGCCGACCTGGTGATAGCCACCCCGGAGTCCGGCACCCCGGCCGCCATCGGCTACGCGGAGGCCTCCGGCATCCCCTTCGGCAGCGGCCTGGTGAAGAACGCGTACGTCGGCCGCACGTTCATCCAGCCCTCGCAGACCATCCGCCAGCTCGGCATCCGCCTGAAGCTGAACCCGCTCAAGAACGTCATCAAAGGCAAGCGCCTGGTCGTCGTCGACGACTCGATCGTGCGCGGCAACACCCAGCGCGCCCTGGTCCGCATGCTCCGCGAGGCGGGCGCCGCCGAGATCCACATCCGGATCTCCTCGCCGCCCGTGAAGTGGCCGTGCTTCTTCGGCATCGACTTCGCGACCCGCGCCGAGCTGATCGCCAACGGCATGTCCATCGACGAGATCGGCACCTCGCTCGGCGCCGACTCCCTGGCGTACATCTCCATCGACGGCATGATCGAGGCGACGACCATCGCCAAGCCGAACCTGTGCCGCGCCTGCTTCGACGGCGAGTACCCGATGGAGCTGCCCGACCCGGAGCTCCTCGGCAAGCGGCTCCTGGAGTCGGAGCTGGCGGCCGGTACGGCCGAGCCGGCCGCGCTCGACGCGATCCGCCGTCCGTAAACCCCTGTCCTGCCGTAACGAGACGAAGGCTCTCCCAGTCATGTCTGAGAACACTGGCGCCGGCCACGCGGCGGCGTCGTACAGGTCCGCGGGCGTCGACATCGACGCGGGTGACCGAGCGGTCGAGCTGATGAAGGAGTGGGTGAAGAAGGCGCGGCGCCCCGAGGTCCTCGGCGGCCTCGGCGGTTTCGCCGGCCTCTTCGACGCCTCCGCCCTGAAGAGGTACGAGCGCCCCCTGCTCGCCTCCGCCACGGACGGCGTCGGCACCAAGGTCGACATCGCCCGCCGCATGGGCGTCTACGACACCATCGGGCACGACCTGGTCGCCATGGTGATGGACGACATCGTGGTGTGCGGCGCCGAGCCGCTGTTCATGACCGACTACATCTGTGTCGGCAAGGTCCACCCCGAGCGGGTCGCCGCCATCGTCAAGGGCATCGCCGAGGGCTGTGTACTGGCCGGCTGCGCCCTGGTCGGCGGGGAGACGGCCGAACACCCGGGCCTGCTGGGCGAGGACGACTTCGACGTCGCCGGCGCCGGCACGGGCGTCGTGGAGGCCGACCGGCAGCTCGGTCCGGACCGCATCCGCAAGGGCGACCGGGTCGTCGCCATGGCCGCCTCCGGGCTCCACTCGAACGGGTACTCGCTGGTCCGGCACGTCCTGCTGAACCAGGCCGGGCTCGCCCTGGAGAGCCGGATCGACGAGCTGGGCCGCACCCTCGGGGAGGAGCTCCTGGAGCCCACCCGGATCTACTCGCTGGACTGCCTGGCCCTGCTCCGCACCACCGAGGTGCACGCCTTCAGCCACGTCACCGGCGGCGGCCTCGCGGCCAACCTGGCCCGCGTCGTCCCGGACGGGCTGCACGCGGTCGTGGAGCGCTCGACCTGGAGCCCGGCCCCGGTCTTCGACCTCGTCGGCCGGACCGGTTCGGTCGAGCGTCTGGAGCTGGAGCGCACCCTCAACATGGGCGTCGGCATGATCGCGATCGTTCCGGAGGAGTCCACGGACGCGGCGCTGACCACGCTGGCCGACCGCGGTGTGGACGCCTGGGTGGCCGGTGAGATCACCGACCGCGGCGAGCACACCACGGGAGCGGCACTGGTGGGTGACTACGCGAGCTGATGCAGGACGGACACGCCGAGCAGCGGACCGAGCACGGTGGATCCCCGTACGGACCGGCGGACCGGAGCCGGGCCCACCGGGCCCGGCCCCACCGGACCGCGCCCGGTGGACCCGGGCCGCGCGGACAGCACAGAACCCGGTCGGTGACCGGAGTCACCGACCGGGCTGATGAATCAGTGCAAGGTCAAGCGCCACGACGTCGGGGAGGGGACTGGCCGTCCTCGTCCTCGTCGTCGTCCTCATAGAGGTCGGCGTACCGTGCGTACAGGTCGTCCTGCTCATCGTCCTCGATCGGGTCACCGTTGATATTCGGTGATGTGTTCGAAGGCGATGCACCCAGCTCCTCGGCCAGACGTGCGAGGTCCGTCCCACCGCTGTTGTACTTCAGCTGGCGGGCGACCTTTGTCTGCTTGGCCTTGGCCCGGCCGCGCCCCATGGCTCGACCCCCTCAACGACGGGGCTCGACGGCCCCAGAGTCTTGACACGCGTTCATGGTCCGGAACGAACTCTCCGTGGAGAGGCCGGTCCGTAGGGCTCCCACGGTACCTGAGCCCACGCCCATACGGTACGTCGCCCGCATGACGTGCCCCCTTCCGTGCCCCCTACGGCACCCTGTTCTCGCAGGTCAACTGCGATTTTGGGCACTTGTCGAGGGCCGACCCGCCGGGAGAAGTGAGAGTTCTCTCGAAGTGTTCCGCCACAGGTACCGGCCGAACGTACGAACAACGTCGGGGCAGGGGTGGGGGCGGACCGGTCGGCCCGCCCCCACCCCGTGCTCGTCGTTCCCGTCTTTCCCGTTGCTCGCGTCTCAGCGCGCCGCGCGGGCCTCCGCCATCCGCTGCTCGGCGATCCGGTCGGCCGCCGCGGCCGGCGGAATCCCGTCGGACTTCGCACGTGCGAAGATTGCGAGCGTGGTGTCGAAGATCTTCGCCGCCTTCGCCCTGCACCGGTCGAAGTCGAAGCCGTGCAGCTCGTCGGCGACCTGGATGACACCGCCGGCGTTCACCACGTAGTCCGGCGCGTAGAGGATCCGCCGGTCGGCGAGGTCCTTCTCCACGCCCGGATGGGCGAGCTGGTTGTTGGCGGCGCCGCAGACCACCTTGGCGGTCAGCACCGGCGCGCTGGCGTCGTTCAGCGCACCGCCCAGAGCGCAGGGGGCGTACACGTCCAGTCCCTCGGTCCGGATCAGCGCCTCGGTGTCGGCGACGGCCGTGACGCCCTGCGGGTGCCGGTCCAGGACCCGCCGCACGGCGTCCTCGCGCACGTCGGTGACCAGGACCTCCGCGCCCTCCTTGAGCAGGTGTTCCACCAGGTGGTGGCCGACCTTGCCGACGCCCGCGACGCCGATCCTGCGGTCGCGCAGCGAGGGGTCGCCCCACAGGTGCTGGGCGGCGGCCCGCATGCCCTGGTAGACGCCGAAGGAGGTGAGCACCGAGGAGTCGCCCGCGCCGCCGTTCTCCGGGGAGCGGCCGGTGGTCCAGCGGCACTCGCGGGCCACGACGTCCATGTCCGCGACGTAGGTGCCGACGTCGCAGGCGGTGACGTACCGGCCGCCCAGTGAGGCGACGAACCGGCCGTAGGCGAGCAGCAGCTCCTCGCTCTTGACCGTCTCGGGGTCCCCGATGATCACGGCCTTGCCCCCGCCGTGGTCGAGGCCGGCCATGGCGTTCTTGTACGACATCCCGCGGGCGAGGTTCAGCGCGTCGGCGACGGCCTGCTCCTCGGTCGCGTACGGGTAGAAGCGCGTACCGCCGAGGGCGGGGCCCAGAGCGGTGGAGTGGAGGGCGATGACGGCCTTGAGGCCACTTGCACGGTCCTGGCAGAGCACGACTTGCTCGTGACCGCCCTGGTCCGAACGGAACAGGGTGTGCAGGACGCCGTCAGATACGTCGGTCACGGTGGTGACTCCTGAGTAAGTAGCGGCGGGTGGACGCAGATCCCGAAAGCTCCCCCGCCGCTTGTGGCGATGGAGGAGCCCGCGGAGGCTGTGAGCACGAGATTAGGCCCTGCCGTGGCCGAGAACGGTGCCGTGTCCAGGATCACGTTCCCGTGGTCACCCCCGGGGTGCCGCCGTGCGACCATTTGCCTGGATTGCCCGTGCGTCCGCGTCACCCGCGCGCGTGTGAGCGGGCCCTCAGGTTTTCGCGCCGGTGCGCGGGGGAGGGAGCAGGCGTGCCCAAGGTCTCCTCGGTGGTCGTCCCCTACGCGACCTATCTGCGCGTGTACGAACCGCTGGCCGCCTTCCCGGAGCCGGAGCGCGGCCACTGGGCCCGCTACGCCCGCCGCACCGACCTCCCCTCCTACCAGGACGAACTCCGCCGGGCCCTGGCCGACGTCGTGCCCACCCCGCCGGTCCCGGTCCCGGTGCGGGAGAGCGAGGACGCGTTCGTGCTGGAGGTCGACGGAGTGGTCTGCGTCTGCCCCTGGCGCACCCGGCTGCGCGGCTGGCAGGCCCTGGGCGAACTCGCCGAGGAGTTTCCCCTGCCCGTCCTGGACGCGTTCCTGCCCCCGTTCGTACGACGCCAGGCCGTCGAGGACTACGAGCGCTGGCTGACCGCCCACCCCGACGCCAGGCCGTGGATCCGCACGGCGACCTGGCAGGTGCCGATCAACTGGTTCGTGCTGTTCTCGGACGAGGAGCGCGAGTACGACAAGGGTCCCAGCGGCGGGGGCTCCACCGGGGCCCCCGTACTGCGCTACCGGACGCCCATGGTCGAGGCGCGGCGACGGGTGGCGCGCGGGCTGAGGGCGCTGAAGGACACCATGGACGGCGGACCGCTGATCGACGGCCTGGTGGACGTCGGGCGCTGGCTGGAGGAGTTCCATCCGCGCTCACTGGTCGAGCTGGACTACGGCGGCCTGGTGCACGCCCTGCCGGCCGGCGCCCTGGAGGGCGACCACTCGGCGGCCGACGTGGCCGAGGGGATCGCGGCCCTGCGCCGCGGCGACGGGGTGGCCGCCGGGGAGGCCTACGGGCGGCTGGTGGAGCGGTGGCGTTCCGTACGGGACCTGCGGTCGGCCAACTGACGCCCGCCGCACGGCCGGGAAGGCGAACGGGCGTTTGACCAAACGCCCTTCTTGGGGTTTTCTCATCGCCCTGAGGTTGCGTCAGCCCGGACCCGACAACGGACGTAGGCGTCGATCCGGGCGTATGTCCCAAGCGGGTCAAGCGTGACGGACCGCACGTACGCGGCCCTTGCGCCCCTTGCACCCCCTCGTGCCAAAATAGGACAAGGAGTCCGGGAGGGCTCCTCCGTCCTGCTGTGCTCGACTATGGGTGGAATCTCCACATTGCACGCTTTGGGGGGTCGAGTGGCTCCTGACCTCGCCTGTGACTGATCGTCACAAGCGGGTAACTGTCCGCTATGGCATGGTCCATCGGCTTCCGCGGCTGATGAACACCTGGGAGGGCAATTCCATCGGTTTGGCCGACGCGGCTGGACGGATGGTGTAGTTGTAGTGCCGAGGACAAGCCGTTCGTCCTATAACCGACTCGACCCGCGTCCACCATTTCGGGCAACGCGGGTCAAGGTGCAGAATTTAGAGGAAAGAACCGAGAAGGTTCGGTTCTCCCGAGGAGGCCGCTCATGACCGCTCGCACCCCTGATGCCGAGCCGCTGTTGACCCCGGCTGAGGTCGCCACCATGTTCCGCGTGGACCCGAAGACGGTCACGCGTTGGGCGAAGGCCGGCAAGCTCACGTCGATCCGCACGCTCGGCGGGCACCGCCGCTACCGCGAAGCCGAGGTCCGCGCCCTGCTCGCGGGCATTCCGCAGCAGCGCAGCGAGGCCTGAACAACTGAATAACCCGGACAAACCGGCTGGTCCCCCAACTGGTCGAGACGTCCGGAACCACAGCTCCACACGACGCGGGGACTGCCCCAACAGGCCCCTCTCCCAGGCCGGACGTGACGTTCCGGGCAGCTGCACAGGGTACGTCGTCGATCGCGCTGGACTCCGCCGAGTCCAGCGCGATTTTTTTGTGCGCCGGGCCGCCGGCCAGAGGGTGTGAACGCTCGGTGATCGCTGCTGGCCGAGGCCCCGGAAGGCCGGCCGGGCGGATCGACGGGTGCTTCGTGCGCGGGCCTGTCCGACTCCGGGAGCGACTGTGGGGCCATCTGTGCGGGCCCCTGAGAGGAGTGCAATTGTACATATTAAATTGACTCGGCTCAGGGCGGGAGCAAGTACCGCACATTCCAAAACTCATGCGGTGACACCCGTCACATGACGGCCGGGTTGTTGAGCCACCGGCATATGCGCTAAAGGGGACCGGCGTCGAGGACGAGGCGAGCAACTCGGCGGCGGGGCCCGGCAACTGGGCGGTCGGGACGCCGGCCGGGGCGGTGGTCCGGGTGGGTGGGTCAGGCGGTCACGGCGCCCTCGCTCTCGACGGGCTCCGGTGGCCCCTCGGTGTCTTCGGCGTCTTCGGCGTCTTCGGCGTCTTCGGCGTTTTCGGTGCCCGCGGTGAAGTCGTGGGGAGCGGAGTCCATCGCCAGCCGCAACAGGCGGTGGCAGACAGGACAGTGGCGGGTGAGGTGCCCCCCGAGCGACGACGCGGCCGACAGGTGCGCGCGGAGCAGCGCCCGCGTTTCGTGCCTGGCCGATGCGGCCATGTGCCACCTCCAGAGGGCCGCACGGAGAGCGGCCTGCCCTGCTGTCCGGGGTACCCAGGGAATCCCGTCCCGTCAAGGCGCAGGAAGTCCCGTCGAAGGCCCTGGAGGCGCTCGGAGCGGGTAACGGGGTCCGGCCGGAGCGGGACAGACGCGCGGGACTACCTGAAAGGCCCTCACGCCGCCGGTGAGCGCCTTCGGGGCGATCATGCCTTCGGGGCGACCGGACCGCGGCAGCGGGCGTGGGGGGCGGGCACGGGCGCGGGCACGGCCTCTTGTTCCGGCCCGACCCGGTCGTCGCACGGTGAAGGGGTCCTGACGGGATTCGCCGTGTTCGGCGGCGGCCGCCGCCGCGGGCGCAGCCTCTCTCCTGACCTGGTCGCCTCATGGAGAAGGGGCCCACACCGTACGGTGTGGGCCCCTTCGACAAAGCGGTCCTGACGGGATTTGAACCCGCGGCCTCCACCTTGACAGGGTGGCGAGCACTCCTAACTGCTCCACAGGACCAGGTTTCGCGGCGCGATCACCTTCTTGCGCTGCGAGAAGAGACTGTACAGGAGTCCTGGCCCGCTGGTCGAATTCACCCTGCGTGCCGCTCCGGTCACGGAACCGCGGCGTCGATCGCCTTCACGATCCGCTTGTCCGACACCGGGTACGCCGTGCCCAGCGCGTGGGCGAAATAGCTGACCCGCAGCTCCTCGATCATCCAGCGGATGTCCAGCACCTGCTGCGGCACCGGCCGCCCCTGCGGCATCTGCTCCAGCAGCCAGGCGTACTCGTCCCGCATCTCCCGGACCTTCTCCATGCGGGTGGTGTCCCGCTGGACGTTCGTCGGCATCTGCTGCAGACGACGGTCCACGGCCACCAGATACCGCATCAGGTCCGGCAGCCGCCGCAACCCCGTCTCCGTCACGAACCCCGGCTTCACCAGGGCGTCCAGCTGCCCCCGCACGTCCTGGAGGTTCGCCAGCAGCGCGGGGCTGCGCAGGCCCTTCAGCCGGCGCTCACACGCCTGCCAGGCGGCGAGCACCTGCTGCACCTGATCCACCGCACGGACGGTCGTGTCCACGATCTCCGCACGCACCTTGTCGTACAGCTTGCGATACGACTCCTCGTCCCACACCGGCCCACCGAAGTCCGCGATCAGCCGGTCCGCCGCCGCCATCGCGCAGTCGTCGAACAGCGCCTGGATCGAACCGTGCGGATTCGCCGACAGCGCGAGCTTCTGCGGGTTCGTCAACTTTTCGGATGCGAACTTCGCGGGACTCACCGGGATGTTGCGCAGGATCAGCCGGCGCGTGCCCCGCCACATCGCCGGCTGCTGCTCCGCCTCCGTGTCGAAGAGCCGTACGGAGACCGTGTCGCCGTCGTCGACCAGCGCCGGGAACGCCTTCACCGGCTGACCGGCCCGCCGTGTCTCGAAGACGCGGGTCAGTGTGCCGACGGTCCAGTCCGTCAGACCCGTACGCTCCAGGGACTCGCCGCCCCGGCGTTCGGCCGTGGCGGCCACCGCCCGCGAGAGCGCCTTGCGGGCCTTCGGCTTGAGCCGGAGCCGGAGCGCTTCGAGGTCCTTGTCCTCGTCGAGCTTGCGACGACGCTCGTCGACGATCCGGAACGTGACCTTCAAATGGTCGGGGACCTTGGACCAGTCGAAGTCGTCCGCGTCGAAGGGCACCCCGACCATGCGCTTCAGCTCACGCGCCATCGTCGTGGTCAGCGGCTCCTGGAGGGGCACCGCCCGCTCCAGGAACGCCTTCGCGTAGTTCGGCGCCGGCACGTAGTTGCGGCGGATCGGCTTGGGGAGGGAACGGATCAGCTCCGTGACGACCTCCTCCCGCAGACCCGGGATCTGCCAGTCGAAGCCCTCCTCCGTGACCTGGTTCAGCACCTGGAGCGGAACATGGACCGTCACCCCGTCCGCGTCCGCACCCGGCTCGAACTGGTACGTCACCCGGAACGCGAGGGCACCCTGCCGCCAGGAATCCGGATAGTCGGCCTTGGTGACGGCCTCCGCCGACTCACGGATGAGCATCTCGCGCTCGAAGTCGAGGAAGTCCGGCTGCTCGTGCCGCTTGTGCTTCCACCAGGAGTCGAAGTGGGCCCCCGACACGACGTGCTCGGGAACCCGCTGGTCGTAGAAGTCGAACAGGGTCTCGTCGTCGACCAGGATGTTCCGGCGCCGCGCCCGGTGCTCCAGCTCCTCGACCTCGGTGAGCAGCCTGCGGTTGTCCGCGAAGAACTTGTGGTGCGTGCGCCAGTCGCCCTCGACCAGGGCATGGCGGATGAACAGCTCGCGCGACACCTCGGCGTCGATCCGGCCGTAGTTCACCTTGCGGTGGGCGACGATCGGCACGCCGTACAGCGTGACCTTCTCGTACGCCATCACCGCGGCCTGGTCCTTCTCCCAGTGCGGTTCGCTGTACGTGCGCTTCAGCAGGTGCCCGGCGAGCGGCTCGACCCACTCCGGCTCGATCTTCGCGTTGACCCGGGCCCACAGCCGGGACGTCTCGACGAGCTCCGCCGACATCACGAACCGCGGCGGCTTCTTGAACAGCGCCGAACCGGGGAAGATCGCGAACTTGGCGTTGCGCGCCCCCAGGTACTCGTTGCGCCCGCCGTCCTTGCGCCCGCTCCCGTCCTTGCGCCCGGCCGCACCGGAGTCCTTCGACTCCTTCACGTCCTTCATCCCGATGTGGGACAGCAGACCCGCGAGCAGCGAGACGTGGATGCGGTCCCCGGGCGCGTCCTCCTCGTTGAGGTGGATGCCCATCTGCTTGGCGACCGTGCGCAGCTGCGTGTAGATGTCCTGCCACTCACGGATCCGCAGGAAGTTCAAGTACTCCTGCTTGCACATGCGCCGGAAGGACGACGAACCGCGCTCCTTCTGCTGCTCGCGCACATAGCGCCACAGGTTCAGGTAGGCGAGGAAGTCGCTGGTCTCGTCCCGGAACCGGGCGTGCTGCTGGTCCGCCTGGGTCTGCTTGTCGGCCGGCCGCTCACGCGGGTCCTGGATGGACAGCGCCGCCGCGATGACCATCACCTCGCGGACACAGCCGTTGCGGTCCGCCTCCAGCACCATGCGCGCCAGCCGCGGGTCGACCGGCAGCTGGGCCAGCTTCCGCCCGGTCTCCGTCAGCCGCTTGCGGGGATCCTTCTGCGCCGGGTCCAGCGCGTTGAGCTCCTGCAGCAACTGCACGCCGTCCCGGATGTTCCGGTGGTCCGGCGGATCGATGAACGGGAACTTCTCGATGTCGCCGAGACCCGCCGCCGTCATCTGCAGGATGACCGACGCCAGGTTCGTGCGGAGGATCTCCGCGTCCGTGAACTCCGGACGGGCCTCGAAGTCGTCCTCGCTGTACAGCCGGATGCAGATGCCGTCCGACGTACGCCCGCAGCGGCCCTTGCGCTGGTTGGCGCTGGCCTGCGACACCGGCTCGATCGGCAGCCGCTGCACCTTGGTCCGGTGGCTGTACCGGGAGATGCGGGCGAAGCCCGGGTCGATGACGTACTTGATGCCCGGCACCGTCAGTGACGTCTCCGCCACGTTGGTCGCGAGAACGATCCTGCGGCCGCTGTGCTGCTGGAAGACCCGGTGCTGCTCGGCGTGCGAGAGCCGCGCGTACAGCGGCAGCACCTCGGTGCTGCGCCAATCAGCGCCTCCGGCGCGGGGGTACTGCTTCTTCGTCAGCGCGTCCGCCGTGTCCCGGATCTCCCGCTCACCGGAGAGGAAGACCAGGATGTCGCCCGGCCCCTCGGCCATCAGCTCCTCGACCGCGTCCGTGATCGCGGTGATCTGGTCGCGGTCGGCGTCCTCCGAATCCTCCTCGAGCAGCGGCCGGTACCGCACCTCGACGGGATACGTACGACCGCTGACCTCGATGATCGGGGCATCGCCGAAATGCCGGGAGAACCGCTCCGGGTCGATGGTCGCCGAGGTGATGACGACCTTCAGGTCCGGACGCCGCGGCAGCAGCTGAGCCAGGTACCCCAGCAGGAAGTCGATGTTCAGCGACCGCTCGTGGGCCTCGTCGATGATGATCGTGTCGTAGGCGCGCAGCTCCCGGTCCGTCTGGATCTCGGCGAGCAGGATGCCGTCGGTCATCAGCTTCACGAAGGTGGAGTCCGGACTCACCTGATCGGTGAACCGCACCTTCCAGCCGACGGCCTCGCCGAGCGGAGTGTCCAGCTCCTCGGCGACACGCTCCGCCACCGTGCGGGCGGCGATCCGGCGGGGCTGGGTGTGCCCGATCATCCCGCGGACGCCCCGGCCCAGCTCCATGCAGATCTTCGGGATCTGCGTGGTCTTTCCGGAACCCGTCTCGCCCGCGACGATCACCACCTGGTGATCGCGGATGGCCTCGGCGATCGTGTCCTTCTTCTGGCTGACCGGAAGCTGCTCCGGGTACGTGATCTCCGGAACACGCGCCCGCCGCCCGGCCATCCGCTCCTCGGCCTTCGCGACCTCCGCGGCGATCTCGTCGAGCACGGCGGTCCGGGCCTCCGGCTTGCGGATCCTGCGTGCGCCTTCGAGCCTGCGCCCGAGCCGCTGCGCGTCGCGCAGGGAGAGCTCGGTCAGGCGGGAGGCGAGGGCGCCGAAGGAGGGGGTGCCGGGAGAGGCGGCGCCGGGAGACGGGGCGCCCGAGGCGGGCGTGGAAGCGGAGACAGGTTGCGTGGACATACGGGAACCAGGATCTCATCATCGAGAATTTTGTGGCCAACAGTTTTGGCGGTGCGGCGCACGCGAACACCCCCTCCGGAAACCCGGAGGGGGTGTGGTTGTGGCTGGGGCCGGGGTCGAACCGGCGACCTATCGCTTTTCAGGCGATCGCTCGTACCAACTGAGCTACCCAGCCACGAGGTCTCAGGTGAAACCTCAGCGGTCCTGACGGGATTTGAACCCGCGGCCTCCACCTTGACAGGGTGGCGAGCACTCCTAACTGCTCCACAGGACCTTGTGGTGTGTGCGTACTGCCGAAGCAAGTGTCGCACACTGTACTGCGTGCCCCCAACGGGATTCGAACCCGTGCTACCGCCTTGAAAGGGCGGCGTCCTGGGCCACTAGACGATGAGGGCGGGCAAACCGATACTGCTCGCTTCACAATCGCCCCAAGGGACGTGAGAAGCATGTGACTCCGCTTTCCCTGAGGGGTTCCGCTTCTCCCTGGCCCCTGACGGGGTTCGGGACGGTCAAGCCCTGACCGGCGCCCTTGGGCACGACGAGACTGTACTACGGCCTTCCGGGTGCGGCCAAACCAAAAAGATGTTGGCCTTCCGCCGATGGAGAGGGCGTCGGTGACGGTGTCGCGCCCGGCTGGTTCTCCTCCGGGAGGTGGCGGCTGACCTCGGCCGTCGTGAGGCCCAGGCCGCCCAGCTTGATCGCGTCCCAGGCCTGGAGGCGGCGCGTGTCGCGGTCGAAGTAGAGGATCGAGGTCTCGATCGGGTCGGGGTGTTCGCCCTCGACCGCGCGCAGGCCGCTGCCGCCGGTGGAGCCTTCGGTGCGGAGCCGGGTGCCGTACTGCATGACCTCCGTCTTCTGGCGGTGGATGTGTCCGGCCAGGACGAGGGGCACCGTGCCGTCGACCTCGCGGGCCGCCGACGGTTCGTGGGCGACGGCCACGTCCACCGGGGTGCCGGCCGCCTTCTGGTCGCGCAGGGCGGAGGCGAGGCGGGCGCCGGCGAGTTCCTGGGACTGCTCGGCTCCGGTTTTCCTGGACCGGTCCGGGGTGAACTGGGGGTCGCCGATGCCGGCGAAGCGCAGGCCCGCGATGGTTTCGGCCCGGCCGTCGTCCAGGACGTGGACGTTCTCGAGGCCTTCCAGATAGCGCTGGGTGACCAGGGAGTCGTGGTTGCCGCGGACCCAGACGTAGGGGGCGCCGAGGTTCTCGACGGGGTCGAGGAAGCCGTTCTCGGCGGCGGTGCCGTGGTCCATGGTGTCGCCGGAGTCGACGATGACGTCCACCCGGTACTGCTCGACGAGCGAGGCGATGATCGTCCAGCTCGCGGGGTTGAGGTGGATGTCGGAGACGTGCAGCACCCGGATGGTGGTCGGGTCGGGCTGGTAGGCGGGGAGCGTGGAGGTGGCGTCGTAGAGCTTCGTCACATTGGTGACCAGGCGGGCCAGCTCCTTCTGGTAGACGTCGAACTCGGTGACGATGCTGCGGGCGTTGCCGACCAGGGACGGCGCGGAGGAGAGCAGCCCGGAGAACTTCGGTTCGAGGACGGAGTCCGGGTTCCAGGTGGCGTACGCGGTGCCGCCGGACGCGGCCAGCAGGGTGAGGGCGAGGCCGCCCGCGGCCAGGGCGCGGCGGGGCCGGCGGTAGACGATGAGGCCGAGCGCGGTGGCGCCGGTGACGACGGCGACGACGGAGCGCACGGCGAGGTCGGCGGTGCCGCGGCTGATGTCCTGGGTGACCTCGTCCTGGAGCCCGGAGAGGCGTTCGGGGTGGGCGACGAGGGCCTGGGAGCGGGCGGGGTCGAGCTGGTCGACGTTGACGTCGAGGCGGACGGGGGCGTGGTGGCTGTCGAGTTCGAGGGCGCCCAGGGGGGAGACGTTGATCTTCGTGCCGCCGGTGAGGGAGGGGCGCAGGGTCATGGTCGTGTCCATGGGGCCGACCGGAACCCGGACGTCGCCCACGACCAGCAGGCCCAGCCAGGCGCCCAGCAGGACGACGGCGACGAGTCCCAGGACCCGCTTCCAGGGGCGGGGGCGGGGGACGAGCGTGGTGGTCGTCGGAGGGGTGGGGCGGCGGCGGAGGTTCCTGACTGCGGAGGGGACGCGGACCATTGGTCCCGTATGCCCGTACGGGCCATTCGATATGCGGGGTGTCCGGTGACGCTCGTACGGATGGGGCATGGCCGACAATGACGGTGTGCTGGAGATGACGCGTGGTGAGTTCGAGGAGCTGGTGGCCGAGGCGCTCGACCGGATTCCGCCGGAGCTGACGCGGCTGATGGACAACGTCGCGGTGTTCGTCGAGGACGAGCCCCCGGCGGACGATCCCGAGCTGCTGGGGCTGTACGAGGGGACTCCGCTGACGGAGCGGGGCGAGTGGTACGCCGGCGTGCTGCCGGACCGGATCACCATCTACCGGGGCCCGACCCTGCGGATGTGCGAGTCCCGGGAGGACGTCGTCGCGGAGGCGGAGATCACGGTGGTGCACGAGATCGCGCATCACTTCGGGATCGACGACGCCCGGCTGCACGCCCTCGGCTACGGGTAGGTCACCGGTCTGTCACCGGTGCGTTGTTGGCGTGTCCTCTTGCGGGCGGCGGGAGTTGGACACATCGACCCAGCACTGCAACCGGAGGTGGCCTCGTGCGCCCCTTGTACGTACCCGTCCGCCTGGCCGCCACCGTCGTGGCCGTCGTCGCCGCCGCCGGTTGTATGAGTGTCGGTGAGGGCGGGGCGGGCGGGGCCGCCGAGCCGTCGCACTCCGCGGGCCGATCGGGGGACGGGGCGCCCGACGGAGGACTGCCGCCGGGGCCGGGAGGTGTGGACGGCCAGGGAGGTGCGGCGGCCGAGGGCGAGCGCGGGCGCCGCGCGGGCCAGCACGGGAAGCGCAAGCGGGAGAAGGACGGAACGGGAGCTTCGGTCTCGGCCGAGGCCTCGCCCTCCGCGGGGGCGAGCGGTCCGGCGCCGGACGACACCGGGCGGCCGGGCCGGCCGTCGGAGCCGACGGCGCCCGTGGGCCGGCCCGAGCCGTCGGAGCCGAGCCGGCCGTCGGAGCCGGAGCCCGTACCCCCGCCGCCGGAGCCGTCGGTCGCCCCGGAGCCGACGGTCGTGGAGCCGTCCTCGCCCGCGGACGAGCCGCCGGAACCCCAGCTGGCGCGGCGGGAGCCGGCGCCGGAAGCGGGGGCGCCGGTGTAGCGGCTTCTCCAGTGTTTCCTTGCCGGCATGCGCACTTGTCCTGCCGTCCTGCCGATGCGTGGGCCGATCGACCTTCACTCTGCTGACCTGCGGGTCTGTGGAACGACGGGGGTTCGGTTTGCTTTCGGTGGGGGAGGGTGCGTATGGTGGCAGATCGTTTGATCCTATTTGCCCGGCGCCACTGCAGAGCGCGCCGTGTGGCGCGTACTCTCCCCTTACCGTGGTGGACCGCATCGAGGCGGTCATATTGCGAACTGCGAATCACGGAGTTGACGGGCGCGTGCCGAAGAGACTCCGGAAGGTTTCGCATTCGCATGTCCATCGCCAGTACTGATCACGTCGTCGTGCCCGAGAACCCCGAGAACTCCGAGAACACGGAGAACACGGAGAACTCGCCGGTCACCGACATCACCGCCGTCGCCACCGACGTCACCGCCGACACCGGCATCGCCGACACCGGCATCGCCGACACCGGCATCGACGCCGCCGACAGCGACGCCGACCGCACCCCCGAGCTCACCTTCGCCGACCTCGGTCTCCCCGAGGGCGTCGTGCGCAAGCTCGCACAGAACGGCGTGACCACCCCCTTCCCGATCCAGGCGGCGACCATCCCGGACGCCCTGGCCGGCAAGGACATCCTCGGCCGGGGCCGTACCGGCTCCGGCAAGACCCTCTCCTTCGGTCTGCCGACGCTGGCCACGCTGGCCGGCGGCCGGACCGAGAAGCACAAGCCGCGGGCCGTCATCCTGACGCCCACCCGTGAGCTGGCCATGCAGGTGGCCGACGCGCTCCAGCCCTACGGCGACGTCGTCGGCCTGCGCATGAAGGTCGTCTGCGGCGGCACCTCCATGGGCAACCAGATCTACGCCCTCGAGCGCGGTGTCGACATCCTCGTCGCCACGCCCGGCCGGCTGCGCGACATCATCAACCGTGGCGCGTGCTCCCTGGAGAACGTGCAGATCGCCGTCATCGACGAGGCCGACCAGATGTCCGACCTGGGCTTCCTGCCCGAGGTGACGGAGCTGCTGGACCAGGTTCCGGCGGGCGGTCAGCGGATGCTGTTCTCCGCGACGATGGAGAACGAGATCAAGACCCTCGTCGACCGGTACCTGAAGGACCCGGTCAGCCACGAGGTCGACGCCGCCCAGGGCGCCGTCACGACCATGTCGCACCACATCCTGGTCGTGAAGCCGAAGGACAAGGCGCCGGTCACCGCGGCCATCGCCTCCCGCAAGGGCCGCACCATCATCTTCGTCCGCACCCAGCTGGGCGCGGACCGGGTCGCCGACCAGCTGCGCGAGGCGGGTGCGAAGGCCGACGCGCTGCACGGCGGCATGACGCAGGGCGCGCGGACGCGGACGCTGGCCGACTTCAAGGACGGCTACGTCAACGTCCTGGTCGCCACGGACGTCGCCGCGCGCGGCATCCACGTCGACGGCATCGACCTGGTGCTGAACGTCGACCCGGCCGGCGACCACAAGGACTACCTGCACCGGGCCGGCCGCACGGCGCGCGCGGGCCGCACCGGCACCGTGGTCTCCCTCTCGCTGCCGCACCAGCGGCGCCAGATCTTCCGGCTGATGGAGGACGCGGGCGTGGACGCCACGCGCCACATCATCCAGGGCGGCACGGCCTTCGACCCGGAGCTCGCCGAGATCACCGGGGCCCGGTCGATGACCGAGGTCCAGGCGGAGTCGGCGGGCAAGGCGGCGCAGCAGGCCGAGCGCGAGGCCGCCCAGCTCACCAAGGAACTGGAGCGGGCACAGCGCCGGGCCTCCGAACTGCGGGAGGAGGCGGACCGGCTGGTCGCCAGGGCCGCCCGGGAGCGGGGCGAGGACCCGGAGACGGCGGTGGCCGAGGCGGCCACCGAGGCGGCGGTCCAGGACCGGACCGAGGTCTCGCTGCCGGAGCAGCCGACCGCGCGTGACACGGAGCGCTTCGAGCGCCCCGAGCGCCGGGACGGTTTCCGCCGTGACGACCGCGACGACCGTGGTGGCCGTTCCTTCGAACGCCGTGACGACCGCGGTGGGTTCAACCGTGACCGGGACCGCGACCGGGACCGTGACCGTGGCGGTTTCCGCCGTGACGACCGGGGCGACCGTGGTGGCCGTTCCTTCGAACGGCGTGACGACCGCGGTGGGTTCAACCGTGACCGGGACCGTGACCGGGACCGTGACCGTGGCGGCTTCCGTCGCGACGACCGCGGTGAGCGCCCCGAGCGCCGGGACGGTTTCCGCCGTGACGACCGCGGCGACCGTGGTGGCCGTTCCTTCGAACGGCGTGACGACCGCGGTGGCCGTTCCTTCGAACGCCGTGACGACCGCGGTGGGTTCAACCGCGACGGCGACCGTGACCGTGGCGGCTTCCGCCGCGACGAGCGGGGCGGCCACCGCGGCAGCGACCGCCCGTTCAACCGTGACCGCCAGGGCGACCGCCCCGGCTTCCGTTCCGGCGCCTCGCACGACCGCCCGTACGGCCGCCGTGACGACCACCGCGGTGGCGGCTCCTTCGGCCGCCGCGAGGACAAGCCGCGCTGGAAGCGCAACGGCTGACCCCGGCACACCGGACCGACCCGGGAGGGCCCGCACGACACCCGTCGTGCGGGCCCTCCCGCGTTTTCCACGGAACACGTCCGGGTCCTCCTGGCCGATACCCGATCAAAGACGCGCTCACATCCCGCTATGCTCGTGGAGGCAACATCGCCGAGGGCCCTTAGCTCAATTGGCAGAGCAGTGGACTTTTAATCCATTGGTTGTGGGTTCGAGTCCCACAGGGCCTACCGGCCGCAGGGGAGGGGCGGTCCCCCTCGACCTGCTCTTCGGCGTCCGGGCCGGCTTCGGCCGGCCCGGACGCCGTTTCGTTGCCCTGGTCGCCGGGCCCCTGCGTCCGCGCCCCGCGTGCCTCGTGGCGTGGTGCGGGTTCGTTCAGGCGCGGGAGATGGCCTGTTCGATGAGGTCCACGGTGGCGCGGGGGTTGTCGACCTGCAGGACGAGCCGGTCGTAGTGCTCGGCGTCGGCGAGTTCGATGACGACCACCTTGTCCGGGTTCTTCACGTCCCAGAACAGGCGTTCGCCGTTGCGGCGGAAGCGGCCCGCGGTGATCAGTCCGGGGAAGTAGGAGCCGGCGACGCGGACGCCCTTGGGTTCGCGGGCCATGCCGGGGTCGTGGGTGGCGCCGCGTACGTGGGCGAGGGGGATCTCCAGGCGGCTCTTGAGGGTCCAGAACTTGTCGAGGCCCTGGAACTCGGCGGTCAGTGCGCCGCGTTCGCGGTCGATGGAGATCAGGGCCATGTCAGTGCTCCTTGGGAGTGGTGGTCGGCAGGGCGCGCAGGCGCAGGCGGGCGCCGAGGACGGTGGAGGCGAGCTGGGGGGCGGCGTCACCGTGGGAGGGGCGCAGGGCCTCCTCCAGTGCTGCGATCCCCTCCGCCACCAGTGCGGCGACCTCCGGGTCGTGGGGGGCGCGTTCGGCGGCGGAGAGGAGGAGGAGCCCGGCGGCCGGGCCGTTGTCGTACGAGGCGGTGGCGGTGGTCAGTGCCTGCGCGGGGTCGGTGAGGGTGGCGATGGCCGCGGTGGCCGGGAGGATCTCGTGGTCGAGGTGCCGACGGAGCGCGGTCAGGTGCAGGTTCCGTTTCGAGCCGAAGACCTTGTAGAGGCTGCCCCGGTGGATGCCGGTGGCGGTGACCAGGTCGTCCACCGAGGTCCCCTCGAAGCCGTGGGTGGCGAAGAGGGCGGCTGCGGTGCTGACGGCCCGGTCGGTGTCGAAGGCGCGTGGTCGTCCCATGGCCATGACGGTACGAGATATGAGAACGATCAGTCAAGAACGAGCGTTCTTGAATCGGGTCGCCCTGGCCCGCAAGGCTGCGGGCGGTCAGGCCGGGCGGCCGTCCCCGGGGTCCGTCCGGAGGGTGAGGCGGTGGTGGGCCGCGCGGGCGTGGGCCAGACGGGACACGGTCGTGCCGACGAGGGCGGCGGCGAGCAGGCAGCCGAGCCAGAACGTGTCCCTGGGGCCGGCCCAGGTGAGGGTGCCGGTGGGCGGTGTCGCGAAGCCGTTGAGGAACAGCCAGCACAGGACGGCGGTGCCGGGGGCCGCGGTGAACCGTGCGCGCCCGCCGAGAGCGGCGGCGAGCAGGGACAGGGACACCAGGAAGAGCCCGGGGCGGTGCGGGCCCACGACCGTGTGGAGGAGGGCCACCAGGGCCAGTGCACCGCCGGAGGCGCCCGCCCATATCAGCGGAGTGGCGACGGGCCGGGGGACCGGCCGCGGGCCGGTGCCGACGGTGACCCATTCGATCACGCTGCTGCCTCGGTCGTCATGCCGCCGCTCCCCTGGAGCCCGTCCGGAGTGCATCCCGGGCTCCCCGGGCTGATTCTCGCACCGTCGACGTCGCGCACGGGCCGTCCGTATCGGCCGCTGATCGTGCAGCCGCCCGCACCCCCCGTTCGTGCCGTCGTGCGTGGTCAGCCGCTCGCATGGGCCGGTTCCGTCTGGTCGGCCGGCGCGGCGGTGCCCTGCCGCCCGTCCGGCCTGCGGCGGGTGAGGAGGCCGGCCAGCGGTTCGGTCCAGCGGGCGGTGAGGGGGCCGAGGACGACCAGGATCAGGACGTACGCCGTGGCCAGCGGGCCGATCCGCGGTTCCGTGCCGACGGCGAGACCGGCGATGACGATCGAGAACTCGCCGCGCGCCACCAACGTGCCCCCGGCCCGCCAGCGGCCCCTGGCCGGGATGCCCGCCCGCCGGGCGGCGAACCAGCCGGTGGCGATCTTCGTCAGCATGGTGACGACGGCCAGCGCGAGCGCCGGGAACAGCACCGGCGGGATGTCCGTCGGGTCGGTGTGCAGCCCGAAGAAGACGAAGAACACCGCCGCGAACAGGTCCCGCAGCGGGGACAGCAGGCCGTGCGCGCCCTCGGCGACCTCCTCGGACAGCGCGATGCCGACCAGGAAAGCGCCCACCGCCGCCGACACCTGGAGGTGCTGGGCGACGCCCGCGACCAGCAGGGTCAGCCCCAGCACCACCAGCAGCAGCATCTCGGCGTTGTCGGAGGAGACCGCGCGGCTGACGATGCGTCCGTGGCGCAGGGCGACGTAGAGGACGGCGCCGACGGTGCCCAGGGAGATCAGCAGGGTGACGCTGCCGCCCGCGAGACTCACCCCGGCCAGCAGGGCGGTGAGGATCGGCAGGTAGACGGCCATGGCGAGGTCCTCCAGGACCAGCACGCCGAGCACGACCGGTGTTTCGCGGTTGCCCAGCCGCCCGAGGTCGCCGAGCACTTTGGCGATGACACCGGAGGAGGAGATCCAGGTGACGCCGGCGAGGGCGACCGCGGCGACCGGCCCCCAGCCCAGCATCAGCGCGGCGACGGCGCCGGGGGCGGCGTTGAGGACGAAGTCGACCGCGCCCGACGGGTACTGGGTCTTGAGGGTGGTGACGAGGTCCGACGCGCTGTACTCCAGCCCGAGCATGAGCAGCAGCAGGATGACACCGATCTCGGCGCCGGTGGCGACGAACTCCTCGCTGGCCTGCAGCGGCAGGATCCCGCCGTGGCCGAAGGCGAGGCCGGCGAGCAGGTAGAGGGGTATGGGGGAGAAGCCCACCCGTCCGGCGAGGCGGCCCAGCAGCCCGAGGGCGAGGATGATCGCTCCGAGTTCGACGAGCAGGGCGGTGGTGTTGTGCACGGGCGGCTGACCTCCGTGGATCGGTTCGGTGGCGGCGTCTGTGCCTGAGGGCTGGGGCTCGCCGGACTGGAGGGCGGGCCGGGGGTCGGGAGCCGGGGAACCAGGGGCCGGGGTGCGATGCTGCGGGAATCGACTGTCGGGTGCCTGGGAGGGGAGGGTCCGGGGCGCCCCCTGCGGGACGGGTCGTCCCCCTACGGGGCGTGGGGTCGATGCCGGGGACTCGGGCAGGGTGGGCGGAGACGGCCCGGGACAGGCGCTAAGGCCAGAAGACGGTGCCGCCGGTATCGGGAACGGCGTCGCGGGCGGCGTTGTCGACACGCACGGGGATCACTCGACCCATGTCACGCCCCCGTTCTTCTCTTCGCGCTCGTCGGTCCGACCGGTCATCAGCACTCGGCTGCTCGACGGGCGATGCCGGGCAGCCGACGCTCAGCGCTCGACGTTCGGCGGTCAACGCTCACTAAGGAGCGGAACGCCGCTCAACGGAGCGTAAGCGCTTGGTAAAGATTTTAGCGCACCCCAAACCGGGGTGCGCTGGGAGAAAAGCCGCCCGACGTGACAAAGCGGTGACCGTGAATCGTGTCCGAAGACGGGTTCGAGCCGTATCAGCGCGCCGAGTTCCGGTAGCGGCTGCCCCTCCGGGGCGGGTAGGGGTCGAACAGCTGAACGCCGATTCCGCTGAGGACCAGACCGGTCGCGATGAGCAGCCCGTGGGGCACGACCAGGCCGATGAACAGCAGGACCACGCCGATTCCCAGTACCCACCAGGCGCGCGTGTGCCGGTACTCGCGTGGCTTGGCCGGCCGGCCACTGGACAACGAACGCGCGAAGTGCGGATCGTCCTGCTCGATTCGGGCCGCGAGATCGACGAGGCGCTGGTCGTCGGACTGGGGCACGTCTCCTCCTTCCCGAACGGCGGCGGCACGGGGAGACCTCCGACCGCCACCTGAAAACGCCTCCGGGCGTCGGTTCCATGACACCGACGCCGGGGGCGAGAAAGTGAGCTGTCGGCCCGCGAACCAGGGCCGACACAGGGGAGCTTGCCCGGGTGCCGAGGTCATCATCCGCTCGGTACGAGCGGTTCGGCGGGGCGGGCCCGCGTCCACTTCAAGGATCACCCGCCGGGCGCCTCGAGACCATCGGGCCCGACCCTCATCTTCGTGGGGGCCGAGGATGTACGCGGGGCGCCCGAACACCCACGGACCCGTGGAAAAATGGGGGTCGGCACGGATGGCGCACAGCCGGAACAGCGACCACGCTGGGGCGTGGCGGCCCACGTGCCCGCGCCCCCGGGACCGACGGGCCGCCGGAACGCTCCCGCCGCACCGGGAGTCCACGGCAGACAGTACGGCAGACGGCGCACGGTGAGCAGGGGTGAGGAGGTGGTACCGGGTGCCACTGTTCTGGCGGATCTTTCTGCTGAACGCCGTCGTACTGATCACGGCCACCGCCCTGCTGCTCGGACCGGTCACCGTCTCCACCCCGGTCCTGCTCACCGAGGCCGCCGTGCTCACCGTGGGGCTGGCCGCCATGCTCTTCGCCAACGCGCTGCTGGTGCGCGTCGGCCTCGCCCCGCTGCAGCGCGTCACCCGCGCCATGTCCACCACCGACCTGCTCCGCCCGGGTCAGCGCCCCGAGGTCACCGGGCGCGGGGAGATCGCCGAGCTGATCAGCACGTACAACACGATGCTCGACCGGTTGGAGGACGAACGCGCCACGAGCAGCGCCCGCGCCCTCTCCGCGCAGGAGGACGAACGGCGCCGCATCGCCCAGGAACTGCACGACGAGGTCGGCCAGAGCCTCACCGCCGTCCTGCTCCAGCTCAAGCGGGTCGCCGACCACGCCCCGGTGGAGCTGCGCGAGGAGCTGAGCCTGGTGCAGGAGACCACCCGGAGCAGCCTGGACGAGATCCGGCGCATCGCCCGCCGGCTGCGCCCCGGTGTCCTGGACGAACTCGGGCTCGCCAGCGCTCTCAAGGCCCTCACCACCGAGTTCGGCGCCTCCACCGGCCTGATGGTCCAGCACCGCCTCGACCCCGACCTGCCCGACCTGGGACCGGAGGCCGAACTGGTCCTCTACCGGGTGGCCCAGGAAGGGCTCACCAACATAGCCAGGCACGCGCAGGCCCGCCGCGCGGAGGTCTCCCTGCGCCGCACCCCCACCGGAGTCGACCTCCAGGTCCGGGACGACGGTCACGGCATCGGCGCCGCGGCCGAGGGCGCCGGTATCCGGGGGATGCGCGAACGGGCCCTGCTCGTCGGCGCCGACCTCGACGTGGGTCCCGCTCCCGGCGGCGGGACCCGGGTGTGCCTCGCCGTGCCCGTTCCCGTACGGGGTCCCGCGCCCGTGCGGGCCGTGCCGACCGTGACCGCCGCTCCCGACCGGAGACGCCGAACATGACCGACCCGGCTCCCGCCAGCACTCCCACCGGCCCCGCCGAGGGTCCGCCCCCCACCCGTATCCTCCTCGCCGACGACCACGCGCTGGTCCGCCGGGGCGTACGCCTCATCCTCGACGGCGAACCGGACCTGACGGTCGTCGCCGAGGCCGACAACGGGGCCGAAGCCATCGAGCAGGCCCGCGTCCACGAACCCGACCTGGCCATCCTCGACATCGCCATGCCCCGCCTGACCGGCCTCCAGGCGGCCCGCGAGCTCTCCCGCGCCCTCCCGCAGACGCGGATCCTCATCCTGACCATGTACGACAACGAGCAGTTCTTCTTCGAGGCGCTCGGCGCCGGCGCCTCCGGATACGTCCTCAAGTCCGTCGCCGACCGCGACCTGGTGGAGGCCTGCCGGGCCACCATGCGCGGCGAGCCGTTCCTCTACCCGGGCGCCGTCAACGCCCTGATCCGCAACTACCTCGAACTCGCCCGGGACGGCCGGAACCTGCCCGCCAAGGCCATCACGGACCGGGAGGAGGAGATCCTCAAACTGGTCGCCGAGGGGCACACCTCGCAGCAGATCGCCGATCTCCTCGTCATCAGTCCCAAGACCGTGGAGCGCCACCGCGCCAACCTGCTGGCCAAGCTCGACCTGAAGGACCGGCTGGAACTCACCCGGTACGCCATCCGGGTCGGCCTGATCGAGCCCTGATCGAGCCCGGTCCGTCACCGGAGCCGACACCCGGGCGCCCGGTCCGTCACCGGAGCCGACACCCAGGGGCCCGGACCGGTCCTACCGCTCGGCCTCGGCGGGCAGGGGCTCCGCCTCCCGGTCGCGTCCGGTGTCCAGGTCGGGCGCGGGCCCGTCGTCCGGAGCGTCGGGCGGGGCCCCGGGTGGGGGCCCGTGGTCGGACCGCCGTGCCCGTACGGCGCGCAGGGCGCGCGCGAGCAGATCGGCCCGTCCGGCGAGCACCGGGCCGAGGACGGCGAGGACGAGCACGTATCCGGCGATGAACGCGGTGAGCCGGCCGTCCAGCCCCGCGCCGGTGGCCATGGCGGCCAGGATCAGCGCGAACTCACCCCGGGCGACGAGCGTGGTCGCGATGTCGGCGGCGATGTCGGCGCCGTAGCGGTACAGGCGGGCGACCAGCAGGCCCGCGGCCAGGTTCATGGTGAGGGTCAGCACCACGGCGACGGAGACCGGACCGGCGACGGAGGCGATGTCACCGGGGTCGATGGCCAGCCCGAAGGCGAAGAAGAAGATCGCCGCGAAGGCGTCGCGCAGCGGATGCACCAGGGTGCGGATCCGGGGTGCGGAGGGAGTGCCGGCCACGATCAGGCCGACCATGAACGCGCCGATGGCGTCGACGACCCCGAGCACCTCGGAGACGCCCGCGACCAGGATCGCGGTGCCGAGGAAGGTGACGACCAGCAGCTCGTTGTCGCGCACCGCCAGCAGCCGGCCGAACAGCCGGCCGCCGAAGCGGGCGGCGACGGCGAGCACCATCAGGAAGCCGAACGCCTTGGCCGCCTGGAGCGCCATGTCCGTGAGGCCCCGGGCGTCGCTGAGAACGGGCTGCAGGGCGGCGAGATAGAGGGCGAGGAAGATGTCCTCGACGACGGTGACGCCGAGGATGAGGCGGGTCTCGGGCCGGCCGATGTGGCCCAGCTCGATCAGGATCTTCGTGACGATCGCCGAGGAGGAGATGCCCAGCACCCCGGCGAGCACCAGGGCCTCCCGCGCGCCCCAGCCGAGGGCGAACCCGAAGCCCAGTCCCGCGCCGACGTTGAGCAGCAGGTAGATGCCGCCGGCGGTGAGCAGCCGTCTGCCGCCCCGTCTCAGATCGTCGAGGTGGAACTCCAGCCCCAGGTAGAAGAGGAGCAGGACGAGACCGAGCGCCGAGAGCATCCCGAAGTCGTGCGCGTCCTCGACCAGGACCGGGCCCGGGGTGTGCGGGCCGAGCAGGATGCCGGCGAGCATGAACAGGGGGATGGTCGGCAGTCCGATCCGGCTGCCGAGGCGGGCGAGGAACGCGGCGGCGAGGAAGGCGCCGCCCATGGCGAGCAGTGTGTCGGCATGTCCCACGGGCCACCGCCTTCCACAGCACGGGAACGGAGCGTGATCTCATCGACTGAGCCGAGTGGGGGCCGCTCCTTCGCGTCGATGGGGGTTCTTCGCCATACAGAGCCGCGGGCGGTGCGTCGGGGACCACAGAGGGGTCCGGGAGCCACTTGTCGCCTTCCCACGCTCACATCCGGCCCCACGCGACGACCATCCGTGGCACCACTCATGTCTGAGGGAGGGCGACACCCACGTGGGCCCCGGCCCGGCCCACGATCCGCTTGTCAGACTTGAGTCAGTTCAGTGGTCCGCGGCCCCGCGGTCCCGACCCCGTCCCCAGGAGCGCGTCGATGCCCCACCCGTACGTCCTGCTGTCCGCCGCCGTCTCCCTGGACGGCTACCTCGACGACACCGGCCCCGAGCGGCTGCTGCTGTCCGGTCCGGCCGACTTCGACCGGGTCGACGAGGTGCGGGCGTCGGTCGACGCGATCCTGATCGGCGCCGGCACGATCCGCGCCGACAACCCCCGCCTGCTGGTCAACTCGCCCGAGCGGCGGGCCGCCCGGGTCGCCGAGGGCCGGCCCGAGTACCCGCTGAAGGTCAGCGTCAGCGGCTCCGGCGACCTGGACCCGACGGCGCGGTTCTGGCACACCGGCGGCGAGAAGGTCCTCTACACGACCGACGAGGGCGCCGAACGCGCCCACGCGCACGGCCTCGCCACCGACGTCGTACCGCTCGGCGCCGCACTCGACTGGCGGCGGCTCCTCACGCACCTGTACGACGTGTACGGCGTCCGGCGGCTCATGGTGGAGGGCGGCGGCCTGATCCACACCCAGCTCCTCACCCAGGGCCTCGCCGACGAGCTCCAGCTGGTCCTCGCCCCGCTCTTCGTCGGCGACCCGGACGCCGCCCGCCTCTTCGGCCCCGGCGCCTATCAGGGCGGCCGGCTGCGGCTGCTGGAGACCCGCCCGGTCGGCGACGTCGTCCTCATGCGCTACGAGCCCACCGCCCCCGGCGCCGGCCCGCTCCCCGTCGCCGCCGACCACCACTGGCTGGCCCTCGCCTGCGAACTGGCGGCCCTGTGCCCGCCGTCGGAGACGGCCTTCAGCGTGGGCGCGGTGGTGGTCGCGGCCGACGGCACCGAACTGGCCCGCGGCCACTCCCGGGAGGGCGGCGACCCGCTGGTGCACGCCGAGGAGGCCGCCCTCGCCAAGACCGACCCCACGGATCCACGGCTCACGACCGCCACCGTGTACTCCAGCCTGGAGCCCTGCGCGCGCCGCGCCTCGCGCCCGGCGCCCTGCGCTCGGCTGATCCTGGACGCGGGGGTGCGGCGGGTGGTCACCGCCTGGCGGGAGCCGGACACCTTCGTGGCGGACGCCGACGGCAGCGGGGTGCTGGCCTCCGGGGGCGCCCGGGTCGTCGTACTGCCCGAGCACGAGGAGGCGGCCACGGCGCCGAACGGCCATCTGGTCGGCCGGTGACGAGACGACGGCGGTGACGGCGGCGGCGATGGCGAAGGCGGTGGCGGCGACGGCGAGGCGATGAGGAGTGTGCGGAGTGTCCCCCGCATGCCGTATGCTGGTGACACAACGACGCGGGGTGGAGCAGCTCGGTAGCTCGCTGGGCTCATAACCCAGAGGTCGCAGGTTCAAATCCTGTCCCCGCTACTGAAGGCCGAGGGCCGGAATCCGAAAGGGTTCCGGCCCTCGGTCGTTCTCGGCTTCCGCGCCGCTGTCACGCCAGGTGATCGGGTCGGCGCGCTGCGCATAACAACTGATAAACCGTCAGTTTCAATGTGACGCGTGAGGCATGGTCAACTCGCCCGACTTTGCCCGACCGTGGCGCTTAAGTCCGCGTGGAAATCGTTAACGATCAAGAGGAACGGCTTGGAATCCGGCCCCCACCTCTATTAACGTTCGATAACGCAGCGCGGTCGTCCCAGCCGTCACACGAGTCGGCTCCGTGCGCATGCGCCGAATCCCGTAAGGGAACCGGGGAACCAACATCTTGGGGTGAATCGCGTGGACGCCCCCGTGGAGACACGGAGCGTGTACGCGCGTAGGAGACCTTCCTGCTCCGAACCCGTCAGCTAACCCGGTAGGCGAGAAGGAAGGAAAGGAGTACGCCCAGGTGGCGTCGAACCGGCCTGCTCCCGAGGCCCCCTTCATGCCGAGCCAGTACGACGGCGACCCCTTCGTCTACGGCGGTGCCCGCCCCGACGAGGGCCCCTTCGAGGAGTGGAACCCCACCGAGGAGTCCGTCCGCCCCGTGCGCGGCCGGCACCGTGTCGGCAAGCAGCGCGGCGGAGGTCTCGCCCGCAGCTCCACGGTCCTGGGCGTCGGCGTCATAGCGGCGGTCGCCGGTGGCGGCATGGCCAGCGCCCAGACCGGCAAGCCGCCGGTCTCGATCTCGATGCCGGACCTTCCCTCTGTCGGTTCCCTCATCGCCGACGAGGAAACCCCCGCGGGCTCCGCCACCGCGCTCAGTGACATCGGTACGGTCGCCGACGAGGTCACTGAGCAGGGCGGCTCCGACGCCGGCGAGGCGCTGCACGCCCGGATCATGGCCCAGGTCGAGCAGCAGCAGAGCCAGGCCGAGGACAAGGCCGCCGCCGAGGCCGCCGCCGCCGCGGAGCAGGAGGCCAAGGAGAAGGCCGCCGCCGCGAAGAAGGAGGCGGAGGAGAAGGCCGCCGAGGAGAAGCGGAAGGCGGAGGAGGAGGCCAAGCAGAAGGCCGAGGCCGAGCGCCTCGCCGAGCTGGCCCGGCAGTACGCGCTGCCCACCTCCTCGTACACCATTTCCTCGACCTTCGGTCAGGCCGGCGCCTACTGGGCCTCCGGCCAGCACACCGGCCTGGACTTCGCCGCCCCCACGGGCACGCTGATCAAGGCGGTCCACACCGGCACGATCACCTCCGCCGGGTGGGACGGCTCCTACGGCTACAAGACCGTGCTGACGCTCGACGACGGCACCGAGATCTGGTACGCCCACCAGTCCTCCATCAACGTCAGCGTCGGCCAGCAGGTCAACACCGGCGACGTGATCGGCCGCGTCGGCTCCACCGGCAACTCCACCGGCGCCCACCTCCACCTGGAGGTCCACACCGCCGGCTCCGGCGCGGGCATCGACCCGCTGGCCTGGCTCCAGTCCAAGGGCCTCACCGTCTGAGACGACCACAGCCCCGGCAGTTCTGACGACGACCCCCCGACGTCAGGGCTGCCGGTCAGGCGTTTTCAGGGGCGGTACGTCTCAGGGGCGGTACGGGTACGCGTACGGGTTCGGCCGGTACGCGGAATGCCCGAGGTGGGCGGGACGCGCGGGGTACGGGGCATACGAGAGGGCCGTCGCGCCGTGCACGCCGTACACGCCGTACGCGCCGTGCACCGGCCAGAGCGGCACGGGCGGCGCGGTGGCGCGGGCCGCGTGCTCCAGGGCCGGGCGGGCCGCGTCGCGGCGGCGCCACAGCTCCCGCAGCAGCTCCCCCTCCCGCGCGGCGAAGTCCGTGCCCACGCGGCCGCGGCGCGCCCGGTGCCGCAGGAACGCCAGGGACGTCGCGTACGCCTCGTACCGCACCACCGTCCGGGCCGCCTCCCGGCCCCCGTGCCGGCGCGCGTACCGCCGGGCGAGGCGCCGGGCCCGCATCGAGCCGAGGGCGAACGGCTGGGCCGGGCTCAGCCAGCCGGCGGCGACGTACACGGGCAGTTCCGTGCGCACGGTCCGCAGCTCGCGTTGCCGCGTCCACACCACCAGCCAGGTCAGCAGGCCGAACGACGGCACCATGAACGCCCCGTACACGGCGAAGAAGCCGTACTCGCCGAGGACCGAGGAGCCGTTCCACAGCGCGTGCATGCCCATCGCGAGCAGCAGACCGCCCAGCGGCGGCAGGACGCGCCACCGGCGCCGACGTTCGACGGCGAGCGCGGCGATGCCGAAGCCGATGCCGGTGAGCACGGTGAAGAGCGGGTGCGCGAACGGCGACATGACGACGCGGACGAAGAAGGTCGCCGCGGTGACGGAGGAGACACCGCTGCCGCCGGTGAGCTGGTCGGTGCCGAAGGCGTTGCCCAGGTAGAGGATGTTCTCGGTGAAGGCGAAGCCGGTGGCGGCGACCCCGGCCGTCACCACGCCGTCGAGGATCCCGGTGAAGTCGCGTCTGCGGAAGAGGAAGACCAGCAGGACGGCGGCGGCCTTCGCCGACTCCTCCACGACGGGGGCTATGACGGTCGCGCCGAGGGTGTCGGCGCGGGACGGGTCCGCCGTCTCCGTCGCTATCCACTGGGTGGCGAAGCTGTTGGCGACGATCGCCATCAGCGCGGCGGCGCAGGCGCCCCACGCGAAGGAGAAGACGAGGTTGCGCCAGGGGCCCGGCGCGACCCGGTCCAGCCAGCGGAAGGCGGCGATGAGCAGCGGCACCGGGAGGACGGCGAGGCCGAGACCGACCAGGAAGCCCTCCGTGCCGGTCTGCTCGCGGACCAGAGCCAGGATGACCAGGCCGGAGAGCGAGAGGAGGGCGATCAGCGCCCCGTGGCGCACCCAGGGCCGCTGCCACCAGTGCACGTGCTTCGGGGCTCGTCCGGGCGGCCCGGCGGGGGGTGCCACCGCGTCGGGCCGCGTCGGGTACGGACGGCTGGTGTCCACGGCATTGACCCTAACGAGGGAAGGGCGCTGCCCGCAGGTACGCCGGATGGGCTCAGGGGCCGGTGGGGGGTTGCCCGGTGGGTCGGTCACCGGGCCGGTCGTCGTGCGGTACGCGGCGGAAGAGCAGGTCGTTCACCACATGGCCCTTCTCCAGCCCCTGTCCCTCGAAACGGGTCAGCGGGCGGAACTCCGGACGCGGCGCGAAACCGCCGTCGGCCACGGTGTTCTCGAAGGCGGGATGCGCGGTCAGCACCTCGAGCATCTGCCGGGCGTACGGCTCCCAGTCGGTGGCGCAGTGCACGACCGCGCCCGGTGCCAGCCGGGTCGCGGCGAGGGTGAGGAAGTCGGGCTGGATCAGCCGGCGCTTGTGGTGCCGCTTCTTGGGCCAGGGGTCGGGGAAGAAGACGCGCAGCCCGCTCAGGGAGTCGGGGGTGAGCATCTCGCGGAGCAGGATGATCGCGTCGCCGTTGCCGACCCGCACGTTGTCCAGACCGTGCTGCTCGGCGAGGTTGAGCAGGTGCCCCTGACCGGGTGTGTGGACGTCCACGGCGAGGATGTTGGTGCCGGGGTCGGCGGCGGCCATCCGCACGGTGGCCTCACCCATGCCGAAGCCGATCTCGAGGACGACGGGGCGGTCGTTGCCGAAGAAGTCGGCGAGGTCGAGCCGGCGCCCGTCGACGTCGAAGCCCCACCGGTGCCACAGCCGCTGCAGCGCGTCCGCCTGCCCGGCGGTGACCCGGCTCCGGCGCGGCTGGAAACTCCGGATCCGCCGCTCGAAGTGCGATCCGGCGGGATCGGCCTTCGGCCCGTCGGGGAAGCGGGGCTCCCCCTTCTCCCGGGTACGGCGGATCGACACACCGGGCGCGTGCTCGGTGTGCGGGGCTGCGGGGGTGTTCAAGGAGTCAGACACAGTGCTCTCGATTTTACGGCGGTCCGCACGGCGGCCCTCAGGGCGACTCCGCGGCCGCGCCGGGGCCCTGCCGCCCCGGGCCGGCCAGGGCGGCCAGCGCTCGGCGGGCGATCTCCCGGCCGATGGGCAGGGACGCCGTCGCGGCGGGGGAGGGGGCGTTGAGCACGTGGACCGCGCGGGGGGCCTCCCGGATCAGGAAGTCGTCGGCCAGGGTGCCGTCCCGCAGGACGGCCTGCGCCCGCACGCCGGCCGGGGCGGGGACCAGGTCGGCCTCCCGGACCGCGGGCAGGAGCCGGCGGACCGCCTCGGTGAAGGCCCGCCGGGACAGGGAGCGGTGCAGCTCGCCCGCGCCGTGCCGCCAGTGGCGGCGGGCCAGGCGCCGGGAGCCCGGCCAGGCCAGGGTGGCGGCCAGCTCGCGCGGGCGGACCGTGCGCCGGTCGTAGCCCTCGCGGGCCGGTGCCGGTACGGCGTTGGGGCCGACGTGGACGCCGCCGTGGACGCCGCGCGTGAGGTGGACGCCGAGGAACGGGAAGGCCGGGTCGGGCACCGGGTAGACCAGGCCGCGGACCAGCTCCGGCCGGGTCAGCTCGTAGTACTCGCCGCGGAACGGCACGATGCGCATGCCGGGATCGTCACCGGTGAGGCGGGCGATCTCGTCGCAGTACAGCCCGGCGCAGTTCACCAGGACCCGGCCGCGCACGACGTCCCCGGCGGCGGTCAGGACCGCGACGCCCCGCTCCGGGCGGCGGTCGACGCGGACCACCCGCGCGCCGTAGCGGATCTCCGCGCCGGACGCCTCCGCCAGGCGGTGGGCCACCGCCGCGAAGTCGCAGACACCGGTGGCGCCGACGTGGAGGGCGGCCAGGCCCTCGACCTCCGGCTCGTACTCGGCGATCTGCGTCGCGCCCAGTTCGCGGACCGTCAGCCCGTTCTCCCGGCCGCGCTGGGCCAGGGCGTGCAGACGGGGCAGTTCGTTCCGGTCGGTGGCGACGATCAGCTTGCCCGTCACGGCGTGCGGGACGCCGTACTCCGCGCAGAACTTGACCATCTCCGCCGCCCCCCGCACCGCGTACCGCGCCTTGAGGGAGCCGGGGCGGTAATAGATGCCGCTGTGGATGACGCCGCTGTTGCGGCCCGTCTGGTGCCGGGCGGGGCCGGGCTCCTTCTCCAGCACCGTGACCCGCGTGCCCGGCGCCGCACGGGTGATCGCGTACGCCGTCGACAGGCCGACGACGCCGCCGCCGATCACCAGCACGTCGCAGTCGTACGACGGCCGCACCGCGCGGACCACTCGCACCACCTCCCGCTCCCGATAGTGCACCACGCCACTGACAACGCCCGTGCACCCGGAAGCGACGGGGCCGCCGGGGCCTCGGGCCCCGTCGAGGCGGGTCCGGCGGCCCGGGCGGGCGGGGTGCTCAGGCGGGTGTCATCAGCAGCGGCCGGGCCCGCTCGCGCAGCTCGACCACGCGGGGTTCGTCGCCGTAGGGCTCCAGGCGGTGCAGGAGGTCCTTGACGTACTCGGTGGTGCGGGCGGACGAGATGCGGCCGGCCACCTCCACCGCGCGCACCCCCTGCTCGCAGGCGGCGTCCAGGTTGCCCGACTCCAGTTCGGCGACGGCCGAGACGACGAGCCGCAGGCCGTGCGAGCGCACGAACTCCTCCGTCGGACGCGACAGCGCCTGCTCGGTGAAACGGCGGACCTGGCGGGGCGCCTTCAGATCGCGGTAGCACTCCGCGGCGTCGGCCGCGAACCGGTCGTAGGAGTAGAAGCCGAGCCAGCCCGGGTCGCTGTCGCCGGGGCGGGAACGTTCCAGCCAGCCCTCGGCCGACTTCAGGGCCGCGCCGGCCGCCGGGGCGTCACCCGCGCGTGCGTGCGCGCGCGCCTCCACGAGCCGAAAGAAGCTCATGGTGCGGGCCGTGGCCAGGCCGCGGTTGCGCTCCAGCGCGGCCTGGGCGAGATCGACGCCCTCGTCGCCGAAGCCGCGGTAGGTGGCCTGGAGGGACATGGAGGCCAGGACGTATCCCCCCAGGGGGACGTCGGCCGCCGCCCGGGCCAGCCGCAGGGCCTGGATGTAGTAGCGCTGGGCGGCCTCCTGCTGGCCGGTGTCGAAGGCCATCCAGCCGGCGAGCCGGGTGAGTTCGGCGGACGCGCCGAACAGGGCGCGGCCGACGTCGTCGGCGTAGGAGCCCAGCAGCAGCGGCGCCGCCTCCACCCGCAGGCACTCGGGGACCATCGAGGAACGCCAGTCGCCGCCGCCGTACTTGGAGTCCCAGCGCCGCGCGTCCTCGGCGGCCTCGCGCAGTTTGCGCACATCGCTGTGGCCGACCTTGGCCGGCGCGGCCGAGCCCTCCGCAGGGCTCACCTCGCGCGCGACCGAACTGTCGGCCGGGGTTATCAGCCAGCGCGAGGCGGGCGTGGCGTACGCGCTCACCGCGAACGATCCGGCGAGCGACTGCCAGATGCCGCCGGACCCCGCTCTGCGGCCGGCCAGGTCCAGCCGGTACAGCTCGGTGGCGGACTTCACCGCCTGTCCGACGTCCCGGGGGAAGGCGAGCCCCACTTCGGGCGCGGGATCCGCGTCCGCCAGGCCGATCTCGTGGAGCGGCACCGGGCGGCCGAGTTTCTGGCCGATGGCGGCGGCGATCAGGTGCGGCGCCGTGCCCTGTGGCACCATCCCCTTCGACACCCAGCGCGCCACCGACGTCTTGTCGTAGCGCAAGGTCAATCCGCGTTGGGCGCCAAGGTCGTTGACGCGCCGCGCGAGGCCCGCGTTGGAGATTCCCGCGAGGGCGAGAACGGTGCCGAGTTTTTCGTTCGGCCCGCGTTGCTCCCTGGACATGCGCCACCCCTCGACACAGACGGCTGCCGCTCTGGCATAACCCGGCGGCATTCGTAAACCCAGCGTAGTTCGCCGCATCCCAAGCGTTAAGGGGCATTCTTCCGGATGGCGGGATTGTGGTCCGTACTGAAGTGCGGGTCCGATACGCGCGGTTGCGGCATGCTCCCGGCGTGTGGCCGTGCGCCCGTGTGTGCGCTCTCCTCCGGCCATGGCGGGAACGGTTCCATGGTGGAGCGTGGGTCGGCCCGCTGTACTGGATCCAGCGGGCTGGGGGACACCGCCGCCTTCATCCCCGCGGGCGGCGGAGACGGTCCGGGAGGCGCACTCCGCCTCCCGGACCGTGCGACCGCCCGGCGGTGCGCAGAGCCTGTACGGAGCGTGTTCGAGGTTGCCCCCGCATCTCCGAATTGGCTGAAAATCGACCCCCTCGTTCGAGGGCTTTCACCGTCTCTATCCTGGCAGTTGAGGGCGCGTTGGAGGTTTTTGGGGCGCGTTGGGGGGCGCATTCGCGTCGCGCCGACGGGGTGGTCGCGCGGCCGCAGTCGGACGATCTCCTTGCGTCGGGCGGACGTTCGGAGCGGGGTGGGTGTATCCGCCGGGGCGCATTCGAGGGAGCACATGCGGCACCGGCATCCCTCTCGAGGGTCTCCTTCATGGCAGCATGGACAACCGGTGCGCACGGCGCACCGGTTGTCCACAGCCTGTGGAGGCGTCGATGCGGTGGTTGGTGGGATGGAGCAGCACCGCCGCGGGTGCCCCGGCGTTCGGCTCCGCCGGCGCCACCGGGTCCGACGGCGGGACCGTGCAGCCGGTGGGTTCGCAACCGCTGTGGGGCGACCCCGATCCGCTGTGGGCGGTCGGTGACTGGCGCCCCGACGAGGTGCGGGTGGTGTCCGCCGACGCCGAGACCCGGATCGCCGTCCTCGGCACCTGCGGCGCCACCGACGAGCAGCTGCGCGTCGCCCTGTTCGCCGCGCGCGGCGGCGCGCTCCGCCATCTGACCGCCTGGCCGGGCAGCTACACCGCCGTCGTGCGGGTGGGCCGCCGGATCACCGTCTGCGGCGACCTCGCGGGCGCCCGGCCGGTGTTCCACACCCCCTGGGAGGGCGGCACGGCGTTCGCGACCGCCGCGCTCCCGCTCGCCGACCTCGTCGAGGCCAACCTCGACTTCGGCCACCTCGCCGCGCTCCTCGCCGCCCCCGACGTACCGGCCGCGCTGTACGACTCCACCCCGTACGACGGCGTGAAACGCGTTCCGCCGGGGCACGCGCTGATCCTGCGCGCCGGGGCGCGGGAGATCGCCGGGTACGAACCCGTCGCCTCGCTCGCCGTCGCCGCGCCGCCCGCCGACCCCGACAGCGCGGTGGACGCCGTCCGGGACGCGCTGGTCGAGGCGGTACGCACCCGGCTCGCCGCGCCCCGCCACGTGCCCGGCGCCGACATCGACCCCGGCCCGGTCCCGGGCATGGGGCCCGCCGAACGCCGCGCGGCGCGCGGGATGCCGGTGCCCGGGATCGGGGCCGACCTGTCGGGCGGACCCGCGTCCGGGACGCTGGCGCTGCTCGCCGCCGGGCTGCCGGGCATGCCGGGGACCGTGCTGGGGCACGGCACGGGCGCGGGCGAACGACTGCTCGCCGTCACCTTCAACGATCTCGTGGGAGGCTCCGCGAGCGGTCCGGCCGGTGGTCCGCTCGGCGGGCGGGAGGACGAACTGGCGCGGGCCGGGGCGCTGGCCGCCAACCCCCGGCTGCACCACGTGGTGGTCGCGGGCGGCGAGGACACCCTGCCGTACGCGGATCTGGACGGGCCGCTGACGGACGAGCCGGGACCCTCCCTGGTGATCGCGGCCCGGCACCGGGCACGGCTGGCGGCGGGCAGCGCGGACCACTTCACCGGGTACGGGGCCCGGCAGGTGCTCGACGCGCACCCCGCCCGGCTCGCCGACCTGCTGATGGACCGCAAGCGCCGCCACCTCGTACGGCCCGTCGCCGCGCTGGCGAAGGCGGACGGGTCCGTGATGGTGCCCGCCCGGGTGTACGCCGCGGCCCGGCGCCTCGCCCGTACGCCCTACCGCACGGGGCTGGAGAACCTCGCGGAGCGGCTGCTGCGCCACCACATGGACGACGAGGCCCCCGGAGGCGCGGCGGACGCCTCGCTGGCCGCGCTCACCTGGGGGAGACCCGGGCCGGCGGCGCGCTGGCTGACCGGTGAGGCGCTCGCTGAAGTATCGGTTCGCCTCCAGGCCTCGACGAGCCGGTCCGAGGTGGGGCCGGGGCAGCGGCCCGGTGACTTCCGCGCGCGTGCGGCACTGGCCCGGCACGCGGCGGACCTGCGGGTGCTGGAGCAGGCCGCCGAGATCCGCTTCCAGCGGCTGCACACGCCGTTCCTCGACAACCAGGTCGTCCGCGCGTGCCGGGCGCTGCCCGAGGCGCTGCGGGTGCGGCCGGGGGCGCGCGCCGCGATCCTGCGGACCGTGCTGGAAGGCGCGGGTGTACGGGAGTTGCCCCCTGGGTGGGGTGCGCCGACCCAGGCGACCACGGCGGCCGCGGCGCGGACCGGGCTGCGGGTGGCCGCGGACACGCTGATGGCGCTGTTCGACACACCGCTGCTGGCGGAGGCGGGACTGGTGGAGGCCCGGGTGGTGCGCAAGGCGCTGCGGGCGGCGGCGGAGGGAGAGCCGCTGCCACTGGACGGGCTGGCGGACCTGGTCTCCCTGGAACTGTGGCTGCGGCGGCTGCTGGCCCGGCGGGGAACCTGCTGGACGGGCACCCCCGGCCGACAGCGCGCGGTCCCCGAGGGCATCGCACCCCAACGAGGAGCCCTCGCCCGCGGGGTTTGAGGGGGCCCCATGAGCGGCCCCCCCCATGAGCAGGACCCCATGAGTGGGGCCCATGAGCAGGTCCTTATGAATGGGCTCACACATGCGGGGCCCTCTCGGGCGGGCTCTATGAGCGGGGCCTCACACGCGGTTCCTCACATGAGAGATCCCATGAGTGGGGCCCCATGAGTGGGGCCCCACAAACCGGGTGCCGCGAGCAGAGAGTGACCTCACCCCCGCCCGGGCAGAGGGCCCTGTGCGTCTCACGCCGGGCGTGAGCGCAGGCCCTCCAGCAGGATGTCCAGCAGACGCGCCGAGGCAGCCGCCTGCTGCCCCGCGTCCGGCAGTGAGGGCGCGGCCGTGGCGATCACCAGGAGCACGTCCGACACCGACACGTCCGGCCGCAGCGCGCCCGCCTCGCGGGCCCGCTCCACCAGCAGGCCGACGACATCGAGGAGCTGTGCCGCGCCGGCGTCGTCCTCCGCGCCGCCGGACGACGCTTCCCCGGACACCAGCCGCAGCTCACCCGCCGCCTGCTGCGCCCGCTGCTGCGGCACCCGCGCGTGGTCCGCCACGCCGTGCTCGTCCACCACGCCCACCCGCAGCACCTGCGGCGGCAGCAGCCGCCCGGCGCCCGAGTCGACCGATGTGCGCAGGAAGCGGGAGAGCGCCGACCACGGCCCGTCCTCCTGACCGAGCGCCGCACGCGCCTGGTCGGTCAGCCGGGAGATCTCCTCCTCGGCTATCCGCCGCACCAGGACGTCCTTGCTCGGGAAGCGCCGGTACACCGTGCCCACACCGACCCGGGCCCGGCGTGCCACGTCCTCCATCGGTGCGCCGTAGCCCAGTTCGCCGAAGACCTCGCGGGCCGCCCGCAGCACGTGCTCCAGATTGCGCTGGGCGTCCACCCGCAGCGGTGCCGTGCGTGACCCGCCCGCGCGTCCGCGGCCCGACGGCGCGCCCGGCGCGGCGCCGGGCACGACAGCGGACGCGGAAGACCAATGAGAATCCTGAACATGCATACGCGTTCCCCCGGTAATGATGACGTCTCCCCCCGGAGACTCCCCGCCATAGATGGCTGGGGTTCGAGGAACATGCCCGGTGGCCGGCTCCGCTCGTCGCGGACCCGAAGAGCGCATCCCCCTACACCCCGTCGACGTACGAACATAGTTGAGTGAGGGTCAATTCAGAAGGGGCAGGTTCCGCACGGAGCGCCCCCCGATCGGAGTACGGGGCGCATTGATCCCGAATGCGCCCCCGGGACGACACCGGGAAATCACCGCTGACCTGCGCACACGCCGTTCGGCCGACCCGTCCGGCTCCTCCGGCCCGTCCACGGCCTCCGGTCACACAATTCGTCGGGGCTGTGGACAAACGCGAGCGTCGGGTGCGTCATGGGATGGTGAAGGAACGTGCGCGCATTCTCGTTGTCGGCGGCGGATACGTCGGGATGTACACGGCCCTGCGCCTGCAGCGGAAGCTGAAACGGGAACTCGCCCGGGGCGCCGTGGAGATCACCGTGGTCACGCCGGACCCGTACATGACGTACCAGCCCTTTCTCCCGGAAGCGGCCGCCGGTGCCATTTCGCCTCGGCATGTCGTCGTACCGCTGCGTCGTGTCCTCGACCGGTGCCACATCGTCATCGGCGAGGTCACCGCCCTCGACCACGCCGCCCGCACCGCCACCGTCGTCACGCTCGCCGACGAGGAGAAGGGCGACGGCGGCGGCCGGCCGATGGCGTACGACGAAGTCGTCCTCGCGCCCGGCTCCGTCTCGCGCACCCTGCCGATCCCCGGTCTCGCCGACCACGCCATCGGCTTCAAGACCCTCGAGGAGGCCATCGGACTGCGCAACCACGTCCTCGAGCAGATGGACATCGCCTCCTCCACCCGCGACCCCGACGTCCGCGACGCGGCCCTCACCTTCGTCTTCGTCGGCGGCGGCTACGCGGGCGTCGAGGCGCTCGGCGAACTGGAGGACATGGCCCGCTACGCCACGCGGTACTACCACAACCTCCGCCCCGAGGACATGAAGTGGATCCTCGTCGAGGCCTCGAACCGCATCCTGCCCGAGGTCGGCGAGGCGATGGGCCGGTACACGGTCAGCGAACTGCGCCGCCGCAACATCGACGTACGGCTCGAGACCCGCCTCGAGTCCTGTACCAACCGGGTCGCCGTGCTCAGCGACGGCGCCCGCTTCCCCACCCGCACCGTCGTGTGGACCGCCGGGGTCAAACCGCATCCCGTCCTCGCCGCCACCGACCTGGCACGCGACGAGCGCGGACGGCTCAAGTGCACCGCCGAACTCGCCGTGGAGGGCACCGCGCACGCATGGGCCGCGGGCGACGCCGCCGCCGTCCCCGACGTCACCTCGAAGGAGCCCGGCCGGGAGTGCGCCCCCAACGCGCAGCACGCGCTCCGCCAGGCCAAGCTCCTCGCCGACAACGTCGCGCACTCCCTGCGCGGCGAACCCCTGGAGAAATACGCCCACTCCTACACCGGATCGGTCGCCTCCCTGGGACTGCACAAGGGCGTCGCCCAGGTCTACGGGCGCAAACTCAAGGGCTACCCCGCCTGGTTCATGCACCGCACCTATCACCTGAGCCGCGTGCCCACCTTCAACCGCAAGGCGCGCGTGGCCGCCGAATGGACCCTCGCCGGGCTCTTCAAACGGGAGATCGTCTCCCTGGGTTCACTCGAACACCCGCGGGCCGAGTTCGAACTGGCGGCCGGTGGAAAGCCTTCTCAGAACCCCCCGCACAACCCGAAGGGGTCTTCCTGACCGGACCCAGGAACTCCACCGACCGGCCCGACGTCTGACGGATGTCGGTCCGGTCGGCAGCCTGCCAGACTGGTCCACCACCGAGGGCGGCCGCCCGTCCCCGGTGCGGCCCCGGGGCCCCGACCGGTCCCGGATCCCGGCCGCCGACAACCGAACGAGGCAAGGATTCGTGAACTTCACGCGCTGGAGCGCCCGGCTCCCCGGAACGCAGCGCCGCGCCGCAGCGCGCGGCGCGCACACGGTCCCCCCGGACCGGCGGGGGGAGGGCTCCGTGCCCGCCGCCCGCGCCGGACAGCCCGCCGACCGGCCACCGTCCGTGCCCGCCGTCGACGACCTCAGGGTGCGCGAGGTCCTCGACCACGTTCCCTCCCTCGTCGCCCTGGTGCACGGCCCCGACCACCGCATCGCCTACCTCAACGACGCCTACACGGCAGCCTTCGGCCCCCGCCCGGTCGGCGCCCCCGCACGAGGAGCGCTCCCGGAGCTCGACGCACTCGGCCTGCTGCCCCTCCTCGACCAGGTCCTGCGCAGCGGCAAGCCCCGCACGGTCAAGTCCCGCAAGGCCCCCGACGGCCGCTCCTACACTTTCACCTGCACCCCGGTCACCGACGGCCACGCCGACGGCCACGCCGACGGGACCGAGGACGGCGGCCGCGGACGCGGCGGCCGCGGGCGCGGTGTGCTGGTCTTCGCCACCGACGTCACCGACCACGCCGAGGCCGCCGAACGGCTGCGCGCGAGCGAACGCCGCCAGCGCGAGACCGCCGTCACCCTCCAGCGCTCCCTCCTCCCGCAGGAACTCGAGGAGCCCGACGACCTGCGGGTCGCCGCCACCTACCACCCCGGCGGCACCGAGGCCGCGGTCGGCGGCGACTGGTACGACGTGATCACCCTCGGCGGCGGGCGCACCGCCCTGGTCATCGGCGACGTCATGGGCCGGGGCGTCCGCGCCGCGGCCGTCATGGGCCAGCTCCGCACGGCGGTGCGCGCCTACGCCCGCCTCGACCTCCCCCCGCACGAGGTCCTCCAACTGCTCGACGGCCTCGCCATGGAGATCGACGCCAACCAGATCGCCACGTGCGTGTACGCCATCCACGACCCCAACGAGGGCACCCTCGTCCACGCCTCCGCCGGCCACCTGCCCATCCTGGTCCGCGACGAGCAGGGCACCGTCCGGCGCGCCGACGTGCCGACCGGGCCCCCGCTCGGCACCGGCGGCTGGATGCACTCCTCCGGCTCGATCCCGCTGGGCCCCGGCTCCACCGCCGTCCTCTACACGGACGGTCTGGTCGAGCGCCGCGACGAGGACCTCGACGAGGGCATCGCGGCCCTGGAGCGCGCCCTGGCCGGTGCGACCGGCACCCCCCAGGTGATCTGCGACCGCCTGGTCCGCTCGGCGGGGGTGACCCCGGAGCACGACGACGACGTCGCCGTGCTGGTACTTCAGCACCCCGTCCGCAGGGGCCCGGAGAGCGAACTCTTCCGCAACGCGGCCCTGGAGCTGCTGGGCGGCGTCGAAGCGGCCCCCCGCGCGCGTGCCTTCGCCTCCGGCGTGCTGACCAGCTGGCGGTTCCCCGCCGACCTGCACGACCTGGGCGTCCTGGCCGCCAGCGAACTCGTCGCCAACTCCCTCCAGCACGGCACACCGCCCATGCGGCTGCGCCTGCGCCGCACCGACCGCCGGCTGATCGTCGAGGTCACCGACGGCGACGACCACCTCCCGCGACGCCGCCGCGCGGAACCCGCCGACGAGTCCGGTCGGGGCATCGCCATCGTCGCGACGATCGCCTCCAACTGGGGAAGCCGGCGCACCCCGGGCGGCGGCAAGGCCGTCTGGTGCGAGTTCGCCCTGCCGAAGCCGACGGCTCCGTAGAACGGCCGGCCCGGACGAGCCGGGTACGTCAGGCGGTCGCCGGAGCCGGCTCCGCCGCGGCGCCGCCGCCCTGCGTCACCACCAGGCTCCGCGCCACCGACGGCTGGTTCTGCGCCTCCGTGAGCTGTCGGCCCAGCCGCAGCGCGAGCACGGTGATCCCCAGCGAGACCAGCACGAAGACCACGATGTACGGCGCGTGCAACGCGGCGCCCATCGGCCCGCCCACAGCCGGACCGATGGCCAGCGCGAGCTGCTTCACCAGGGCGAAAGCCGCGTTGTACTGTCCCGCGAGACCGGTCGGCGCGAGATCCGCGACCAGCGGGGCGAGCGTCGGCGACAGCAACGACTCCCCCAGCCCGAACAGCGCGTACGTCGAGATGAAGGCGGCGGTGGCCATCGCCTGGCTGCCGTTGCCGAGGCCCGCGTACCCGGCCACGGCCCACGCCACGGCCCAGAGCAGCCCCACCGACGCGATCACGCGCGTGCGCCTGCGGCGCTCCACGAACCGCAGCACCAGGAACTGCGCGACCACGATGGCCAGCGTGTTCGCCGCCAGCGCCGTCCCCAGGGTCGACGTCGAGATGCCGGCCGCCTCGACCCCGTACGCGCTCAGCCCCGACTCGAACTGCCCGTAGCAGGCGAAGAACACCACAAAGCCCAGTACGCACAGCTGCACCATGGCCCGGTGGCCCATCAGCTGCTTCCAGTCGCCCTTCGCCGATGCCGCCGAAGCGCCCGCGACCCGCGGCGAGCGCGGCATCCGCACCGTGGCCATCACCCCGACCAGCAGCAGGAACATCGCCGCCTCGATCGAGAACAGCAGGGTGAAGGAGCCGGGTTCCGTGGTGTCCACGAGGTAGCCGCCGATGAGACCGCCGATCCCGAGCCCGAGGTTCTGCAGGAAGAACTGCATGGCGAACGCCCGTGACCGGGTCTCCGTGGTGGAGCAGTCCACGATCATCGTCGCCAGCGCCGGCTGCATCACGGCCTGCCCGGCCCCGAGCACCGCCGCCGACAGCAGCACGGCCGACGCGCCGCCCGACAGACCCAGGCTCAGCGCGCCGACGGCAGCCGCGAACAGGGCGACGAGCAACACCGGCAGCGGGCCCCGCCGGACGATGGCCCGCCCGGCGAACGGCAGCACGATCAGTGCGGCCACGGCGAAGACGGCGAGCACCAGCCCCGCCGTCATGGGCCCGAGCCCCCGCACCTGCGCCACGTAGACGTACAGATAGGGGACGGTGAAACCGAGCCCGAACGCACTGAGTGCGTTGCCCACGTGGATCCGGCGCATCGCAGCGCCCATCGCCCTGGTCACGTTCACCTCTCTCATAAGTTAGTCATGAAGACTTAGAAGCTAAAGTTCGAAGGTGAAGACTACATGGTGAATGGCTTCACCACGAAGGGCTTCAAGATGAAGGTGACGTGTCATACTGCGGCCATGGGCGACACTCCCGGCCGCGAGGGGCCGACAGAGCCGACACTCGAAGAGCAGCTCGCCGCGTACCAGCGCGAGTTCCAGGACCTCGACCCCCAGGTCGAGAAGATCGTCTCGGCGCTGTCCCGCCTCAACCGCCGTATGAACGTGGCCTTCGGCCGCCAGACCGCCGAGCTCGGCATCACCAACGCCGACTGGGAGGTCCTCAAGGCCCTCGTCCTCTCCGGCGCCCCCTACCGCATGGGACCCGGCGACCTCGCCAAGCGGCTGGGCCTGACGCCGGCCGCCATGACCCACCGGATCGACCGCATGGTCGCCGAAGGACTCGTCAGCCGGGACCGGGACGAGACGAACCGGGTGCGGGTCATCGTCGAGGTCACGGACGCCGGCCGCGAGAAGTGGATGGAGGTGATGCGCATGTCGACGGTCTTCGAGGGGGACCTCCTCCAGGACCTCTCCACGGAGGAACGGACCGCCCTGGGCGAGATGCTCACCCGCCTCCTGCGCAGGGTGGAGGAGGCCCAGCCCGACGCCGGCGGACGCCTCACGGACCTGGACTGACCGACTGAAAAGATCTTGACAGGGGTCGCTTGACACTCCCCTGCTCGACCCGTAGGGTTCTTCGAGTTGCCATCAGGCCGTAACGGTTCTGCGGCAGCACCTCCGCCGTGACAGCGGCACTCACACCAACAGCATGACCTCCCAAGCGGACCGATTTCGGCGTGCCCGAATTCAATTCGCACAGGGCTCTGCGACTCGATTCGGATCCGAACAGCTCCGGTTTGAGAAGCAGCGAGAGAGTCCGCTAAGGTTTGAGACGTCGGAACGGCCCAACGGCCGGAAAGGCAAACCCCGCTGACTGGGGGTCAGGTCGAAGAAAAAGATCTGATAGAGTCGGGTCCGCCGGAAAGGGAAACGCACCAAACGTTCCCCCGGAAAGCGAAAACCCCGAGGAAATCGGATCGGAAAGATCTGATAGAGTCGGAAACGCAAGACCGAAGGGAAGCGCCCGGAG
>NZ_JBSGHG010000030.1:0-86433 GCF_053604275.1 Streptomyces sp. NPDC004051
GCGTACGTACGGCATGCGGATCATCGGGCCGAACGCGTTCGGTGTCATCAACACCTCCCCGGACGTACGGTTGAACGCCTCGCTCGCGCCCGAGAAGCACCCCCCTTCCGCACCGACCGGCAACCGACCGGCACCGGATCACCTCAGTGCCGGATCCCGGTCAGTCCTGCTTCTTGCGCCGCGTCCCGAACACGATCTCGTCCCAACTCGGCACCGCGGCGCGGCGGCCCGGACGAACGCCGTCCGCCTCCGCCTGACGGTCGGTGGAGCCGACGAGACGGTCCCGGTGACTGCTGACGGCACGGGGCATCAGGACGTCCGCGTAGGCGGAACCGGCCGAGGCCGCCGGGGCCGGGGGCTCCTCCGCCTCGGGTTCGGAGTCGGGCTCCTCGGGTTCGGGCTCGGGGGCCCGCTCGGGCACCACCAGATCGCCCCGGAAGCTCGGCACCGCCTCCAGCAGACTGGTGAGCGAGTCCCGTTCACCGCCCGCCGCGACCGCCGGCTCCTCGTCGGGCTCGGGCCCGTGACCGGGCGGCAGGCCCTGCCGCTCGCGCGGCAGCCGGGCGATGCGCGGCACGAACGGGAAGCTCGGCTCGGGAGCCGCGGCCAGGTCGTCGGACTCGCCGATCAGTGAACGCGCCTCGTCGTCGACGGCCTGGACGAGCCGCCGGGGCGGGTCGTACGTCCAACTCGCCGAGTGCGGTTCGCCCGCGACCCGGTAGACCAGCAGCACCTCCCAGGTGCCGTCGTCGCGGCGCCAGGAGTCCCACTGCACGGTGTCCTTCTCGGCGCCGCGCAGCAGCAGCCGCTCCTGCACGGCCTCGCCCAGCGGCGGGCCGGAGTTCTCGCCGGGCCGGCGGACGGGGGTCTTGCGGGCGCGCTCCGCCATGAAGGCGCGCTCGGCGAGCACGGGGCCCTCGAAGCGCCGGACGCGGTCCACGGGAATGCCGGCCATCTGCGCGACCTCTTCCGCGGTCGCGCCGGCGCGTATACGCGCCTGGATGTCGCGGGGGCGGAGATGGCTCTCCACCTCGATCTCGATCTGGCCGAGGCGCGGGCGGTCGCCCCGTACGGCGGCGCGGAGTCGTTCGTCGATCGGAAGCGTGTACTCCGTGCTGTCCGCAGCCTTCAGCACCAGCCGTGTGCCGTCATTCGAGACGGCCACGACACGCAGTTCGGGCATGGGGACCTCCCGGGTGGTGCCTGCCGACGTCACGTGCGTCGCTGCTTCCGCTAGTCGAGTGTGGCCTGCCCGGGTGCAGCCTGCCACAACCTTGCCGAGTTGCCCGGCGTGTCGGGCGCGGGCCCTGGACCGCCGTTATGGCACGGTTACCTATTCGCAACGCTGAGTGACCAATCGCGTCACCCTGTGCAACTAGCCCCCTCCCGGCGGTCCTCAAGTGCCGGAGCACCCTGAAGGGCGTCCGGACCCAGGGTTCGCAACAGTACTCCATTCGGGCCAAGTGCGTGGATCGGCGCGCCGCCCGACTTCCGGCAAGAGGTGCCGCTCGGCCGTCATCGCGCCACGGCCGCCGGGCTTCCCCGGTCCCGGCGTGGCGTACTTCACGGAACCGCAAGAAACGGAACTAATGGTTCCGTTCGGGCGTCGACTTGGTGTGCATTGTCGTGCAGTTGATCGCTGATGTGAGGGAACGTGCGGGAAGGCGGGCAAGGTCCGAGGATGCGTGAAAGGCCGGAGGTCGCGGGTGAGCCGGGTGTCACCGGGGAGGCGGGCGCCGAGGGGGAGGCGAAGAGCTCCCGGGTCGACCTGAGCGTGCCGCAGGTCGCGGGCAGCGCGGTGGCCGCGGTGCTGGGCGCCCAGCTCGCCTCCTCCTTCGGCGTCTACGGGACGATCATCGGCGCCGGAGTCATGAGCATCGTCGCCACCTGCGGCGGAACGCTCTTCCAGTACTTCTTCAAGCGCACCGGCGAGCAGTTCCGCGGAGCCGCCGTGGGGCCCGGCCGTCCGGCCGCCGCAGCGGCCGGACGGCGGACCGTGCCCGCTCCCGGCGAGTTCACCGAGGGCACGGTGTACCGGGGCCGGGCCAGGGGAGTGCGGTGGAACGGGAAGCGGATGCTGGCCGCGACCGCGCTGGTGTTCGGGATCACGATGGCCGGAATCACCACCTACGAACTCCTCGCGGGCCAGAGCCTCAGCGGCACGCCCAGCACCACCATCGGCAACGCCGTCACCGGTCAGCACGCGGCCGGCTCCGGGGATTCCGGGGGTTCCGGGGATCCCGGCGGTTCGGACGACCAGTACTCCGGTGACCCCGACGACTCCGGGACGTCGAACGACCCCGGTACCTCGGGCGGTTCCGAGGACTCCGGCGAGGACGGGCCGACGCCCGCGCCCTCCGTGACGCCCCGGGACGGAGGCGCCGCCACCGGCTCCGGCGGCGGTACGCCGGACGGCGACGACGCCTCGGCGGGCACTCCGGACGGCACCGGGGGCGAGGACACCGGCGCCCCCGTGAGCCCGGAACCGGACGTGTCCGCTACGAGCCCAGGACCCTCCGCAGATAGTCGTTCCGGAAGCGGCGTTCAGGATCGAGGCGGTCCCGCAACGCCGTGAACTCGGCGAAACGCGGATACACCCGGGAGAGGTAATCGGCGTCCCGCGTGTTGATCTTCCCCCAGTGGGGCCGTCCCCCGTGGGCGGTGAAGATGCGTTCCGCCGCCGTGAAGTACCCCCGATAGGGGGTGCCCCGGAACATGTGGACCGCGATGTACGCGGTGTCGCGGCCGGAGGCCGTGGACAGGGTGATGTCGTCGGCCGGGGCCGTCCGCACCTCGACGGGGAAACTGACCCGCAGGGGTGAACGGTCGACCATGGCCTTCAGCTCGCGCACCGTGTCCACCAGGGCCTCGCGCGGCACCGCGTACTCCATCTCCACGAAGCGCACCCGGCGCGGCGAGGTGAACACCTTGTACGGGATGTCGGTGTAGGTCCGCGCGGACAGGGCCCTGCTGGAGACCCGCGCGAGGGCGGGGACGGTCGCGGGCACCGCGCGGCCGACCCAGTTGGCCGCCTGGAAGACGCCGTTGGAGAGGAACTCGTCCTCGAACCAGCCCCTGACGGGGTGCACCGGCCGTTCCGGGCCCGCGCTGCGGTTGTTCCGCTTGGTGTTGGTGTTGCCGGTGTGGGGGAACCAGTAGAACTCGAAGTGCTCGTTCTCGGCGTGCAGTTCGTCGAACTCGGCGAGGACGCGGTCGAGGGGCATCGGTTCCTCGCGGGCCGTCAGCAGGAAGACCGGCTCGACGGCGAAGGTGATCGCGGAGACGATGCCGAGGGCGCCGAGGCCGATCCGGGCGGCCGCGAAGACGTCGGGGTTCTCCTTCTCGGAGCAGGTCAGCACCGAGCCGTCGGCGGTGACCAGTTCCAGGCCCCGGATCTGCGCGGCGACGGAGGCCGAGTCGCGGCCGGTGCCGTGGGTTCCGGTACTGGTGGCCCCGGCGACGGTCTGCTCCATGATGTCGCCCATGTTGGTGAGCGAGAGCCCCTCGCGCGCGAGAGCGGTGTTGAGCCGCTTGAGCGGGGTGCCGGCCTCCACCGTGACGGTGCCCGCCGCCCGGTCGATGTCCCTTATCCCGGTCAGCAGATGAGGGCGGATCTGCACGCCGTCGGTCGCGGCTATGGAGGTGAAGGAGTGCCCGGTGCCGACCGCCTTCACCGGGAGACCGTCCTCGGCGGCACGGCGCACGGCCGACGCCAGCTCCTCGACGGAGGCCGGCGCGACCTCCCGCGCGGGACGGGAGAGGACGGTGCCTCCCCAGTTACGCCATGTTCCGTTCCTCGTGCTCGTCGTGCTGCCCAACGGAGCCTCCCCGACCCGGAGCCGGCCGCTCGAGCCGGCGGTACCCGAGGAAACCGACCACGACCGCGACGGCTCCGGCCACCGCCGGAACCCCGTACCCGGCACGCGCCCCGGCCGCGTCGATCACCCAGCCGGACGCGGCGGAGCCGAGAGCGACCCCGACCGCGAGCCCGGTGCTCACCCAGGTCATGCCCTCGGTGAGCTGCGCGCGTGGTACGTGCTCTTCGATGAGGGACATCGTCGTGATCATCGTGGGAGCGATGGACAGACCCGCAAAGAACAGCGCCACGGTCAGAAACGGCAGGTTCCCGACCAGTAGGAGGGGGATCATACTCACGGCCATGGCGCACACGCCCAGCAGCCAGCGGCGCTCGGGCGCTCCGGCGAAGCGCATCAGCCCGAACACGATCCCCGCCGTGCAGGAGCCCAGCGCGTACACGGCGAGCACCACACTGGCGGCAGCCTTGTGCCCGCGCTCCTCCGCGAAGGCCACGGTGACCACGTCCACGCCACCGAAGATCGCCCCGGTCGCCGCGAACGTGGCCACCAGGACCCGCAGCCCCGCGGAGCGCAGCGCCGTGCCGCCGGAGGCCGACCCGCGGCCCCCGCCCTTGCGTTCGCGCGGGTGCGGAGCGGGTTCGGTGGCCCGCTGTGCCGTCAGCCAGAAGACGCCGACCGCCAGGAAGCAGGCCGCGAGCAGCGGACCGGCCTCCGGGAACCAGGCGGTGGAGAGCCCGATGGAGACGATCGGCCCGAAGACGAAGCAGAGTTCGTCCACCACGGACTCGAAGGAGTACGCGGTGTGCAGCTGCGGGGTGCCCCGGTACAGCTCGGCCCAGCGGGCCCGCACCATCGCACCGAGGCTCGGCACGCAGCCGATGCCGACGCAGGCGACGAAGAGCACCCAGTCCGGCCAGCCGTAGTGCGCGGCGAACAGCAGCAGCGCCGCCGCGGCGAGGGAGACCAGCGTCGCCGGGCGCAGGATCCGCCGCTGCCCGTACTGGTCCACCAGGCGGGAGACCTGGGGGCCGGCCACCGCGGCGGCCATGGCGATGGTGGCCGCCAGGGCCCCGGCCAGGCCGTACCGTCCGGTCAGCTGGGAGATCATCGTGACCACGCCGATGCCCATCATGGACAGCGGCATCCGGCCGAGGAACCCGGCGGCCGAGAAGCTCTTGCTGCCGGGGGCGGCGAACAGGGCGATGTAGGGACGGGGCACGGGGTCTCCGAAAATCTCAGCAAGGGACGACCGCGAGGGAACCGCGCGAGACCGGACACCCGGTGACCGAACTCCCAGTAAGGTGCGACCGCAGTCGATACAGCTTACTGGTTAGGTAACCCTAATGTATCCCGCGTGCCGCCGGTGGTCCGGTCGGCCCCCGCCGTTACCCGGCTGTCGGTGCCTGATGGCAGGATCGAGGCATGCCTGACGAGCTCGATGCCACCCCCTACGACGCCCTGCTGCTGCTCTCCTTCGGAGGCCCCGAAGGCCCGGACGACGTGGTCCCGTTCCTGGAGAACGTGACGCGCGGGCGCGGCATCCCCAAGGAACGCCTGAAGGAAGTCGGGGAGCACTACTTCCTGTTCGGCGGGGTCAGCCCCATCAACGAACAGAACCGCGACCTGCTGGGCGCGCTGCGCAAGGACTTCGCCGACCACGGGCTGAACCTGCCGGTCTACTGGGGCAACCGCAACTGGGCGCCCTACCTCACCGACACCCTGCGCGAGATGATCCGCGACGGCCGCCGCCGCATCGTCGTCCTGGCGACCAGCGCCTACGCCTCGTACTCCGGCTGCCGCCAGTACCGCGAGAACCTCGCCGAGGCCCTGGAGACGCTGGCGGCCGAGGGCCTGGAGCTGCCCCGGGTCGACAAGCTGCGGCACTACTTCAACCACCCCGGCTTCCTGGACCCCATGGTCGACGGGGTCGTCCGCTCGCTCGCCGAGCTGCCCGAGGAGGCGCGTGACGGCGCGCACATCGCCTTCTGCACCCACTCGATCCCCACCGACTCCGCCGACACCTCCGGCCCCGTCGAGGAGCACGGCGACGGGGGCGCGTACGTACGGCAGCACCTGGACGTGGCCCGGCTGATCGCCGACGCCGTGCGGGAGCGCACCGGAGTGGACCACCCCTGGCAGCTCGTCTACCAGTCCCGCTCCGGCGCCCCGCACATCCCCTGGCTGGAGCCCGACATCTGCGACCACCTCGAGGAGCGGCACGCGGCCGGGGTCCCGGCCGTGGTGATGGCCCCCATCGGCTTCGTCTCCGACCACATGGAGGTCATCTACGACCTCGACACCGAGGCCGCGGCCAAGGCGGAGGAGTTGGGGCTGCCGGTGCGCCGCTCGGCGACCGTGGGCGCCGACCCGCGGTTCGCCGCCGCGATCCGCGACCTGATCGTGGAGCGCGCGGCCACCGAGCGCGGCCAGGACGACGTCGCCCCCTGCGCCCTGGGCGCCCTGGGCCCGAGCCACAACCTCTGCCCGGTGGGCTGCTGCCCGGCCCGCACCGCGCGGCCCGCCGCCGCGGGCGCGGACAGCCCCTACGCGTGAGGAGAGCCGTGACCGACCCCCTGCACGTGGAACTGCTGGAGCTGGCCCGCGAGGCGGCGCGGCGCGCGGGCGAGCTGCTGCGGGACGGCCGGCCGGCCGACCTGGAGGTCGCCGCGACCAAGTCCAGCCCGATCGACGTCGTCACCGAGATGGACATCGCGGCCGAGAAGCTGATCACCGGTCTGATCGCCGAGCACCGGCCGGACGACGGCGTCCTCGGCGAGGAGGGCGGCACGACCGAGGGCACCAGTGGGATTCGCTGGGTGATCGACCCGCTCGACGGCACGGTCAACTACCTCTACGGGCTCCCCACCTGGGCCGTCTCCATCGCCGCCGAGCAAGGCGGCGAGACCGTGGTCGGGGTGGTCGCGGCCCCGATGCGCGGGGAGACGTACCACGCCGTCCGCGGCGGGGGCGCCCGTGCCACCGGTGCCTGGGAGGGCGAGCGCACGCTGACCTGCCGTCCCGCGCCGCCCCTCGACCAGGCCCTGGTCTCGACCGGATTCAACTACGTCACCGAGGTCCGCGCCCACCAGGCCGGTGTCGCGCAGCGGCTGATCCCGCTCCTGCGCGACATCCGGCGGGGCGGCTCGGCCGCGGTCGACCTCTGCGACCTCGCCTGCGGCCGCCTCGACGGCTACTACGAGCGCGGACTGCACCCCTGGGACCTGGCGGCGGGCGACCTGATCGCCCGGGAGGCGGGCGCGCTGACCGGTGGACGGCCCGGTGAGCGTCCCTCATGGGATCTCGCGGTCGCGGCCACCCCGGGCGTCTTCGAGCCCCTCCAGCGGCTGCTGGAGGACTTCGGGGCCTGGCACGACTGACGGACCTCGACAAACGGTACGACCGACGGCCGGGGAAGACCCGCCGAGGACGACGGAGCGGGCCCCGGCGCTGGATTCGCCGGGGCCCGCTCCGGACACGCTCACGCACGGCACCGACCCCGCCGGTACCGGCACGGTCGAGGCGATCAGACGCAGGACGCGCCGACCTCCACACCGTGCTCGGCGGCGAGCCGGCGCAGGTCGTCGAGTTCGCCCTGCTCCACCTCGACGAGGAAGTCGTCACCCTCGTCGCGGGCCCGGGACAGATCGGACTCGGTCGTCCTTATGCGCTGCAGAAGTCCTGCGGTGAAAGCGTCCATGCTGCGCCCCCTCGTCCTGGGTCGTGGGTCGACGGCACGGCGGCGTGCCGTTCGAAAGGGACGATCACGTCTGCGGTGGATGACCGGCGCCGCTCGGTTCGGGGCTGCGGCGTCGGACACCCGGTCCGCTCTGCGGGAAACGGACTGAGGCGTACCACGGTGTGGCACGCTGCAAGCAGAGCGTGATCGCGGGATGTAAACCCGTCCTCCCCAGGCTCCCTTCAGGGGAAACCTCACCGCACGAGAAAATCTTGTATTCCCGTGCCGTTCGTCCGGACTTTCCCCCGTCATGTGTCCCCGCGCCACCGTCCGTTTCCGGTCGCGGCCCCGCCCCGCGGGCCGTCCCCGGTCGCGGCCCCCGCCTTACAGCCGACTTATGGACGAAAAAGGCAGGATGGAGGCAACACACCCACCGGCCCCCTGCCCGCGTGCGCTTCGGAGCGCCGCCCGGCGGGACTTGAGGAAGGACAAGCGACGTGCGCGTACTCGTCGTCGAGGACGAGCAACTGCTCGCTGATGCGGTGGCCACCGGGCTGCGCCGGGAGGCCATGGCCGTCGACGTCGTGTACGACGGTGCGGCCGCCCTGGAGCGCATCGGCGTCAACGACTACGACGTGGTCGTCCTCGACCGCGACCTCCCCCTGGTGCACGGCGACGACGTGTGCCGCAGGATCGTCGAGCTCGGCATGCCCACGCGGGTGCTGATGCTCACGGCCTCCGGAGACGTCAGCGACCGGGTCGAGGGCCTGGAGATCGGCGCCGACGACTATCTGCCCAAGCCCTTCGCGTTCAGCGAGCTCATCGCGCGCGTGCGCGCCCTGGGGCGGCGTACCAGCGTGCCGCTCCCGCCGGTCCTGGAGCGTGCCGGGATCAAGCTCGACCCCAACCGCCGCGAGGTGTTCCGCGAGGGCCAGGAGGTCCAGCTCGCGCCCAAGGAGTTCGCCGTCCTCGAGGTGCTCATGCGCAGTGAGGGCGCCGTCGTCTCCGCGGAGCAACTGCTGGAGAAGGCCTGGGACGAGAACACCGACCCGTTCACCAACGTGGTGCGGGTGACCGTCATGACCCTGCGCCGCAAGCTGGGCGAGCCACCGGTCATCGTGACCGTGCCCGGCTCGGGCTACCGGATCTGATCCCGTGGCCGCCGCCCCCACACCCGCGCCGGGGTCCCCGCAGGCCCCTCCGAAGCCCACCTGGGACCCCCGCAGGCCGGTACAGCCTTTTCCCTGGCTGCGCCCCACCATCCGGATACGGCTCACCCTGCTCTACGGCGGCATGTTCCTGATCGCGGGCATCCTGCTGCTGTCGATCATCTACCTGTTCGCCGCGAACGCGCTCAAGGTGGGCAGTGACCTGCCCTTCGAGATCCTCTCCGGACAGGTGCGCAGCGACATCTGCCATCTGCGCAGCCCGGAGCTGCCCGCGAACGAGCTGAACAGAGCGCTGAACGAGTGCGTCAACGAGCAGCGCCAGCACGCCCTGGACAACCTGCTCAGCCGCTCCCTCCTCGCCCTGCTCGGCCTCGCGATCATCGCCTTCGCCTTCGGGTACGCGATGGCCGGCCGCGTGCTGTCGCCGCTGGGCCGGATCACCCGTACCGCACGCGCGGTGGCGGGCTCCGACCTGTCCCGCCGGATCGAGCTGGACGGCCCGGACGACGAGCTCAAGGAGCTGGCCGACACCTTCGACGACATGCTGGAGCGGCTGCAGCGGGCCTTCACCGCCCAGCAGCGCTTCGTCGGCAACGCCTCGCACGAACTGCGCACCCCGCTGGCGATCAACCGCACGCTCCTCGAGGTGCACCTCTCCGACCCGGACGCGCCGGTGGAGCTCCAGCAGCTCGGCAAGACGCTGCTGGCCACCAACGAGCGCAGCGAACAGCTCGTCGAGGGCCTGCTGCTGCTCGCCCGCAGCGACAACCAGATCGTCGAGCGCAAGCCGGTGGATCTCGCCGAGGTGGCCTCCCAGGCCATCGACCAGGTGCGCGCCGAGGCGCAGGCCAAGGGCGTGGAGATCCGCAGCGACCACAAGCCCGCGGTCGTCCAGGGCAACGGCGTGCTGCTGGAGCGGATCGCGCTGAACCTGGTGCAGAACGCCGTGCGCTACAACGTGGCCGAGCGGGGATGGGTGGAGGTCACCACCCGGGTCGAGCACGGGCAGGCGGTCCTGGTGGTGGCCAACACCGGGCCGGTGGTCCCGGCATACGAGATCGACAATCTGTTCGAGCCTTTCCGGCGGTTGCGCACCGAGCGGACGGGCAGCGACAAGGGGGTCGGGCTGGGGCTCTCCATCGTCCGGTCGGTGGCCCGGGCGCACGGCGGGCACATCTACGCCCAGCCGCGTGAGGGGGGTGGGCTCGTGATGCGGGTCACCCTGCCGATCTGACATCATGTCGCCGACACGCGGGGCGTTCGCTTCAGGCGGAATCCTCGAAGGGTGCCTCCGTCGCCCCCGTGTGGGATCGCTCACAGGAGTGTTTCCCGGTTCATCCACCCTCCGTGATCGTGAACCTGCCGAAAGGCCGGGAAAGCCCCGGTTTTCGGGAGCCCCGATCACGGGAAGTACACGGTGGGGCGGCTTTGGAGTGCCGCGTTCGGACCGTGTACGGTCCCCATCGCATCCCAGCCGGTCACTCGTGAGGGGTTCGGTTGGGTGTCGATTGAGTAACAGACCTTGATGTGAGGCAAAATCTCCGCCTCAGGTCGGGCACAAGTCCGGCCTCTCACGCGTTAGTGCGCTGGAGACACCGCATACACCCAGAGGGGGAGAGCGACAATGGCAACCGATTACGACACTCCACGCAAGACCGACGACGACGTCGACTCGGACAGTCTTGAAGAGCTGAAGGCCCGGCGTAACGACAAGTCGGCCTCGGCCGTGGACGTCGACGAGTTCGAGGCGGCCGAAGGCCTCGAGCTGCCCGGAGCGGACCTCTCGAACGAGGAGCTGGCCGTCCGGGTCCTGCCCAAGCAGCAGGACGAGTTCACGTGCATGAGCTGCTTCCTCGTGCACCACCGCAGCCAGCTGGCCCGGGAGAAGAACGGTCAGCCGATCTGCCGCGACTGCGACTGAGGGCGGGTCGGCCGTGACTGGCTCGACCCCTCCTCGGAAGCGCCGCTTCTTCTCGAAGGAAGCGGACTCGGGGCCGCAGCACGGCCCTCAGCGCGACACGCGTGACCACGAGCGAGGCTCAACCGACACCGGGGCGGCCTCGCTCGAACTCGCAGTCGACCGGGGTGACCTCCCGGTGTCCGAGGAGGTCACCCCCACTGCACCGGCGGCCCGTCTGCGGGCCGCGGCGTTCCGGGACAAGGCCAGGGAAGGCGCCCGCAAGGGCGGTGACCGCGCGCGTGCGGGCCTGGCGTACCTCACGGACCGGATCATCGAGATGGCCCCGCGGGTGCCCGTGAGGGACCTGCAGACGCTGCGGAGGCAGTTCCCCGGGCTTGGTCCGGAGGAGCTCGCGGACAAGCTCGTGGCGGGCGCGGCGAGAGCCACGGCGACGGTCGGGGCCGGAGTCGGCGCGGCGGCGATGATGCCCGTGCCGCCCGCGATGCCCACGGAGCTGGCCGCCGAGGTCACCGGCGTCGCCGCGATCGAACTGAAACTGATCGCCGAACTCCACGAGGTCTACGGCGTACGGCCCGCGGGCAGCCTCGCGCAGCGCAGCACCGCGTACCTGAACGCCTGGTCGCAGGAGCGCGGGATCGAGGCGGCCAGGCCCTCCACCGTGAACGCGGCGATGAACAGCCGCATGAAGCGCGAACTGCGCCAGCGGATCATGAAGCGCACCGTGCGCAACCTGCCGAACCTCATGCCGTTCCTGGTGGGAGCCGCCGTCGGCGCGGTCATGAACCGCAGGGACACCAGAAAGCTCGCCGCCCGCATCCAGGCCGACCTGCGCACGACCCAGGTGCCCTGGGACGCCCTGCCCGCACTCCCGGCCCTCGAGACCCCGGCCGAGGCCCTGCACCTGCCCACGTTCAACGGCGGGGAGGACGGGCACGGAGCCCCCTGAGCCCGCCCGGCCCCGCGCTGTCCGCCCGGCCCCTGCCGGGCGGCGGCTAGGCGGCGGCCTGCGCCGCCCGCAGCGCCTCCGCCAGCCGCTGCGGCTCGCGCGTCGACAGGAAGGCGTAGGGCGTCGGGTCCTCCGGGTCGGTGATCTCCACCCGCACCGCCCCCGGGACGTAGGCCCGCAGCAGCATGAAGCAGCGCGGGTCCGCCCGGTGGGTGCGCCAGGCACGGGCCTCCTCGGCGTCCAGGACCTCCACCTCGCCCAGTGCCGTCACCGGGATCCTCGCCTCGCCGGCGATCAGCAGACCGCCCACGACCCGGATGCGCGCCGAGCCGTACGAGCTGACCACGACCGCCGCCGCGGCACTGCCGACGGCCAGGCCGCCGAGCATCGGCAGGGTGCCGAGCGGCAACACGATCAGGGCCAGCGAGACACCCGCGAGCAGGGAGATCAGCCACCAGGAGCGGGGCGCGGTCAGGCGTTCTTCGTACGGGGCGGCGGAGAGCTGCATGGATCCAGCTTGGCAGGTGTCGGGAGACGGCCCACGCGCGGGTAAGGTCTGCGCCTGTGAGTGGTACTTCCTCAGTTCTCCAGCCTCCCGCCGATGCCGTGAAACCGGTGCGCCACCCGGACGCGCCCGCACCCGGTGAGCTCCTGGGCTCGCACTACGGACAGTGTTTCGGCTGCGGCGGCGAACAGCCCCACGGGCTGCACCTCGAGGCGCGGGCCGGCGAAGGGGTCTCGGTCACCGCCGCGTTCACCGTGCGGCCCGCCCACCAGGGAGCCCCCGGACTGGCGCACGGCGGGGTGCTCGCCAGCGCCCTGGACGAGACGCTCGGCTCGCTGAACTGGCTGCTGCGGACGATCGCCGTGACCGGCAGGCTCGAGACCGACTTCGTCCAGCCCGTGCCGGTCGACACCACGCTCCACCTGGAGGCGGAGGTGACCGCGGTGGCGGGCCGGAAGATCTACTCCACCGCCACCGGACGCATCGGCGGCCCCGAGGGCCCGGTCGCCGTCCGCGCCGACGCGCTCTTCATCGAGGTCAAGGTCGACCACTTCATCGACCACGGCCGCCCCGAGGAGATCCGGGCCGCGATGAGCGACCCCGACCAGGTCCGCCGCGCCCGCGCCTTCGAGGTGAACCCGTGAGTGAGCCCCGCCGCGGCGAACTCCGGGTACTGCTCCGGCGCGTCGACCCGGACGTACCGCTTCCGGCGTACGAGCACCCCGGTGACGCGGGCGCCGATCTGCGCACCACCGAGGCGTGCGCACTGGCGCCCGGCGAGCGGGCCGTTCTGCCCACCGGGGTGTCTGTGGCCCTGCCGGAGGGGTACGCGGCCTTCGTGCACCCGCGATCCGGTCTGGCCGCGCGCTGCGGCGTCGCCCTGGTGAATGCCCCGGGGACGGTTGATGCCGGGTACCGTGGGGAGATCAAGGTGATCGTGGTGAATCTCGACCCGCGCGAGACCGTGCGGTTCGAGCGCTTCGACCGGATTGCCCAACTGGTCGTCCAACAGGTCGAGCGGGTCCGTTTCGTGCCGGTCGCGGAACTGCCCCGCTCGGTACGGGCCGAGGGGGGCTTCGGGTCCACCGGCGGTCATGCCGCGGTGGAAGGTAAGAACGGCACAAGCGTTCAGGCCGCCGAAGGCGGCACAGCGGGTGGGAATCGATACGCTTCGGTCGTATCCGACCGGGAAGGACAGTGACGTGTTCGGACGTCGCAAGAAGAGGGATGCCGCCGAGGACGCGGCCGGCGAGGCCGAGCAGGTCGTCGACGGTGTCGACACGGAGGCCGGAGGCGAGCGCGAGCGACTGAGGCTCGAGCCCGCACCGCGGCCCGACGGGCCCTGGGACAGGTCCGAGGTGCACGCGCCCGGCGAGGGCCGGGTCGACCTGGGCGGCCTGTTCGTGCCCGGCGTGGACGGCATGGAGCTGCGGGTCGAGGTCGCGGGCGACGCGATCGTCGCGGCCACCGTCGTGCTGCACGACAGCGCCATCCAGCTGCAGGGCTTCGCCGCCCCCAAGCGCGAGGGCATCTGGGGCGAGGTCCGCGAGGAGATCGCCTCCGGCATCACCCAGCAGGGCGGCATCATCGACGAGGTCGAGGGTCCGCTGGGCTGGGAGCTGCGCGCCCAGGTGCCGGTGCAACTGCCGAACGGCACGGGCGGTTTCCAGGTCGTGCGGTTCGTCGGCGTGGACGGCCCGCGCTGGTTCCTGCGCGGGGTGATCTCGGGTCAGGGCGCGGTGCAGCCGCAGGCCGCCGGACTGCTGGAGCAGATCTTCCGGGACACGGTCGTGGTGCGCGGGGACGGCCCGATGGCGCCGCGCGACCCGATCGTCCTGAAGCTGCCCGACGACGCCCAGATGGTCCCCGAGGGCGTGCAGCAGGACGAGAGCCCCGAGGGCTCCCGCTTCGCGGGCGGCATGGGGCAGCTGGCGCGCGGCCCGGAGATCACCGAGGTCCGCTGAGCCCGTCGAGTTCAGCAGAGCGGAGCAGGGGCCGCACCCGACCGGGTGCGGCCCCTGCCCGTCCCGTCCGCTCCGACCCGTTGATCGGCAGGGCCCCCGGCAGCGATACTGGCGACCCGGTCCGGCGGCGACGCGCGCGACCGGTACCCGGGGAAGGGCGGGCGAATGAGCCAGGCGGTCGGCCAGGTGGCCACCGAGACCATGGTGCGCGTCGAGAACGTGCACAAGTCCTACGGCACCGGAGCCGCCGCGGTCCACGCCCTGCGCGGTGTCTCCTTCGACGTGCCGCGCGGTGAGCTGGTCGCCCTCAAGGGGCGCTCGGGATCCGGCAAGACCACCCTGCTCAACATCGTCGGCGGCCTCGACACCCCGGACGAGGGGCGGGTCACCGTCGACGGGCTCGACCTCGCCGGCCTGGACGAGAACGGGCTGCTCGCGCTGCGCCGGGACCGGATCGGTTTCGTCTTCCAGTCCTTCGGGCTCATCCCCATCCTCACCGCGGCCGAGAACGTGGGGGTCCCGCTCCGGCTGCGCCGCGCCGACCCGCGCGAACGCGAGGAACGCGTGGACCTGCTGCTGTCCCTGGTGGGCCTCGCCGACCACGCGGCACAGCGGCCGGGCGAGCTGTCCGGCGGCCAGCAGCAGCGGGTCGCCATCGCCCGCGCCCTCGCCAACGACCCGGCCCTGCTCATCGCCGACGAGCCGACCGGTCAGCTCGACGCGGAGACCGGGCACTCCGTGATGGAACTGCTGCGCGCGGTGGTGCGCAGCGAACAGGTCACCGCGGTCGTCGCCACGCACGACGCGACCCTGCTCGACCTCGCCGACCGCGTCCTGGAACTCGGCGACGGCGAGATCGTCGAACCCTGACGGTCCCTGACAGCCGACCGGCGGCGTTCAGCCGAGTCCCTCGGCTCCCGTCAGGGTTCCGTCAAGGACGCGCTCCCCACCCCGACCAGCACCTTTCGCCGCGCCGGACGACCGTAGGGTCGACTCTGCATGGGCAGCGGGGGCCACCCGGACAGCGCTGCCCTCGGACCGGAAGACAATGAGGACGTGACTCCGCTCCCCTTCCGGAGGAAGGGTGCTTCCCACCCGAGGGTTGCGGTCCAGCCCGAACCGATCCCTTGCGGGACACCAGAGACGTACATCAGGGATTCGATTCCCCCACCGGCTGAAGCCGGTGGTTCCCTCGAAAGAGGTCCGATGGGACGCGGCAGACTTCGGATCCACCTCGGCGCGGCACCGGGCGTCGGCAAGACGTACGCGATGCTCTCCGAGGCGCAGCGCCGTGTCGAGCGGGGCACCGACTGCGTGGTGGGGTTCGTCGAGCACTACGACCGGCCGCGCACCAAGGCGCTGCTGGACGGCCTCGAACAGGTACCGCGCAAGGAGCTGGAGCACCGCGGCGCCGTCCTCCCCGAGATGGACCTCGACGCCGTCCTCGCCCGCCGCCCCCAGGTGGTCCTCGTCGACGAGCTCGCGCACACCAACGTGCCCGGGGTGCGCAACGCCAAGCGATGGCAGGACGTGGAGGAGCTGCTGGCCGCCGGGATCGACGTGCTGTCGACCCTCAACATCCAGCACCTGGAGTCCCTCGGCGACGTCGTGGAGTCGATCACCGGCGTACGGCAGTCGGAGACCGTGCCGGACGAGGTGGTGCGGCGGGCCGAACAGATAGAGCTGGTCGACATGACGCCCGAGGCACTGCGCCGCCGGATGGCGCACGGCAACGTCTACCAGCCGGACAAGGTCGACGCGGCCCTGTCGAACTACTTCCGCCCCGGCAACCTCACCGCGCTGCGGGAGCTCGCGCTGCTGTGGGTGGCCGACCGGGTCGACGAGTACCTGCAGCGGTACCGCAGCGAGCACGACGTCTCGGCCATCTGGGGCTCACGTGAGCGGATCATGGTCGGCCTGACCGGCGGGCCCGAGGGCCGCACCCTGATCCGCCGTGCCGCGCGGCTCGCGGAGAAGGGCGCCGGGGGAGAGGTGCTCGCGGTCTACATCGCCCGCGGCGACGGGCTCACCGCCGCCTCGCCGGGGGAGCTGGCCGAACAGCGGACCCTGGTGGAGAATTTGGGCGGCACCTTCCACCACGTCGTCGGGGACGACATCCCGGCCGCCCTGCTCGCCTTCGCGCGCGCGGCGAACGCCACCCAGATCGTGCTGGGCTCCTCGCGCCGCAAGGCGTGGCAGTACGTCTTCGGCCCCGGCGTCGGCGCGACCGTCGCGCGCGACTCCGGTCCCGACCTGGACGTGCACATCGTCACCCACGAGGCGATAGCCAAGGGACGCGGACTGCCGGTGGCCCGGGGCGCCCGGCTCGGACGGTCCCGGGTGGCGTGGGGCTGGGCGGTCGGGGTGGCGGGCCCCGCGGCGCTGGCCGTGCTGCTCAACGCCTTCGACCCGGGCCTGGCCAACGACATGCTGCTGTTCCTGGCGCTGACGGTGGCGGCGGCCCTGCTCGGCGGCCTGCGGCCGGCCCTGGCCTCGGCGGCCTTCGGCTCGCTGCTGCTGAACTACTTCTACACCCCGCCCCTGCACCGCTGGACGATCTCCGACCCGAAGAACATCGTCGCCATCGTGATCTTCGTCGCCGTCGGTGCGGCGGTGGCGTCCGTGGTCGACCTCGCCGCCCGCCGCACCCATCAGGCGGCCCGGCTGCGCGCCGAGTCGGAGATCCTCTCCTTCCTGGCCGGCAACGTGCTGCGCGGCGAGACCGGTCTCGAGGCGCTGCTGGAACGGGTCCGCGAGACCTTCGGCATGGAGTCGGCGGCGCTGCTGGAACGCGCCGGCGACGTCGAGCCCTGGACCTGCGCCGGGCAGGCCGGCACGGGACCGGTCCTCGAACGGCCCGACGACGCGGACGTGGACGTTCCGGTCGGGGACCACATGGCACTCGTACTGACCGGCCGGGTCCTGCCCGCCGAGGACCGCAGGGTGCTGGGCGCCTTCGCGGCCCAGGCCGCCGCCGCCCTGGACCGCCGGCGGCTGCGCGCCGAGGCCGACCGGGCGCGCACCCTCGCCGAGGGCAACCGCATCCGCACCGCCCTGCTGGCCGCCGTCAGCCACGACCTGCGCACCCCGCTCGCCGGGATCAAGGCGGCGGTCTCCTCGCTGCGCTCCGAGGACGTCGACTGGTCGCCCGAGGACCGGGCCGAGCTGCTGGAGGGCATCGAGGGCGGCGCCGACCGGCTGGACCACCTGGTGGGGAACCTGCTCGACATGTCCCGGCTGAACACCGGCACGGTCACCCCGCTGATCCGCGAACTCGACCTCGACGAGGTGGTGCCCATGGCCCTCGGCGGGGTCCCCGAGGGCAGCGTCGCCCTGGACATCCCGGAGACGCTGCCCATGGTCGCCGTCGACCCCGGACTGCTGGAGCGGGCGGTGGCCAACCTGGTCGAGAACGCCGTCAAGTACGCTCCGCCCGGCACCACCGTCCTGGTCGCCGCGAGCGCGCTCGCCGACCGGGTCGAGGTGCGGGTGGTCGACCGCGGCCCCGGCGTCCCCGACGACGCGAAGGACCGCATCTTCGAGCCCTTCCAGCGTTATGGTGACGCCCCGCGCGGTGCCGGTGTCGGCCTCGGCCTGGCGGTGGCACGCGGCTTCGTGGAGGCCATGGGCGGCTCCCTGAACGCGGACGACACCCCCGGGGGCGGCCTCACCATGACGCTGACCCTCCGCGCGGCGGGCACCTCGCCGGAGCCGGCCCGTCCCGCAGAACCTGAACGACCTGAACGACCTGAAAGACCTGAAAGGCAGTCCTCATGACCCGTGTGCTGGTGGTCGACGACGAGCCGGCGATCGTGCGCGCCCTCGTGATCAACCTCAAGGCCCGCTCGTACGAGGTCGACGCCGCCCAGGACGGTGCCGAGGCCCTCCGCCTGGCCGCCGCCCGCCACCCCGACGTGGTCGTCCTCGACCTGGGCCTGCCCGACATGGACGGCGTCGAGGTGATCAGGGGCCTGCGCGGCTGGACCCGGGTGCCGATCCTGGTGCTCTCCGCCCGGCAGGCCTCCGACGAGAAGGTGCAGGCGCTCGACGCGGGAGCCGACGACTACGTCACCAAGCCCTTCGGCATGGACGAGCTGCTGGCCAGGCTCCGCGCCGCGGTGCGCCGGGCCGAGCCCTCCGGCGAGGACGACCTGAGGGTGGAGACCGACGGGTTCACCGTCGACCTGGCCGCGAAGAAGGTGCACCGGGACGGCAAGGACGTACGGCTGACCCCCACCGAATGGCACCTGCTGGAGGTGCTGGTGCGCAACGGCGGCCGCCTGGTCGCGCAGAAGCAGCTGCTGAAGGAGGTCTGGGGGCCCTCGTACGGAACGGAGACCAACTACCTGCGCGTGTACATGGCGCAGCTGCGCCGCAAGCTGGAGGCCGACCCGTCCCACCCGAAGCACTTCATCACCGAGCCGGGCATGGGCTACCGCTTCGAGCGGTGAGCGCACGCCCCGGTGAACGCGCGCCCGGCGGTTCGAGCCCGGTCACCAGGGGGTACGTAACCGTCGGAGCACCCCGGTACGCTTTCAGGCATGAGTGCTGTTCCTCGCTCGGGCAAACCGGCGGGCCGGTTCCGGCGTATGCTCGATCGGCTCTCCTCGTCACAGGAGGACCTGGAGTCCGAGGAGCTGCGCGAGGACACGGAGACCGCGGGCTGCACGCGGATAGACGACTGCCAGGACCGGCAGATCGTCACGGTTACTGGTACCTTGCGCACGGTCACGCTGCGGCCGCGCGCGGGAGTCCCGGCACTGGAGGCCGAACTGTTCGACGGCTCCGCCGCACTGGACGTGGTGTGGCTCGGCCGGCGCTCCATCCTCGGGATCGAACCGGGGCGCAAGCTGATCGCATCGGGCCGCATCGCCATGAGCAGGGGTCGCCGGGTGCTGTTCAATCCGAAATACGAACTGAGACCCCTCGGACGGGAGTAGCCGGTGACGTCACTCGACAAGCCGACGACCGAAGACACATCTGCCGACGACGCCAAGGCGGTGACCGAGGCCGCCCTGTTCGAGGCGTTCGGCGGAGTGCGGGGCATGGTCGAGACGGTGCTGCCCGGACTCCTCTTCGTCAGCATCTACACGATCAACAAGGACCTGCACATGTCGGCGATCGCGGCGCTCGCCGTGTCGCTGGTGATGGTCGTGGTCCGGCTGGTGATGAAGGACACCGTCAAGCACGCCTTCAGCGGTGTCTTCGGCGTCGGCTTCGGTGTGGTCTTCGCGATGATGACCGGCAACGCCAAGGACTTCTACCTGCCGGGCATGCTCTACACCCTGGGCCTGGCCCTGGCCTACATCATCACCGCGATGGCCGGTGTCCCGCTGATCGGACTGATGCTGGGCCCCGTCTTCCGGGAGAACCTCTCCTGGCGCACCCGCAACCCGGGCCGCAAGAAGGCGTACACCAAGGCCAGTTGGGCCTGGGGACTGATCCTGCTCGGCAAGAGCGCGATCCTGTTCCCGCTGTACTGGTGGGCGGACACGACGCAGCTGGGCTGGGTGCTGGTCGCCCTGAAGATCCCGCCGTTCCTGCTCGCCGTGTACCTGACGTGGGTGTTCCTGGCGAAGGCACCGCCGCCGATCGACGTGTTCGCGGAGATGGAGGCGGAGGAGCGGGCCGAGGAGGAGCGCAGGGCCGCCCGCGAGGCGGAGACGGCCGGGCCGGCGGGGAACGGCGGGTCGACGACCGGCCGGCACCGCCGCCCCTGAGTCCGAGTTCCGCAGCCGCGTGCGTGCGTGGGGGCGCCCGGAGAACACCGGGCGCCCCCACGCACGTACAGCCGCCGGAGGGCGGGCCCTAGCGTGCCGCGTCGTTCCGGCGTACCGACAGCAGGTCCTCCAGTTGCTCCTCGCGGGACTGGGCGGCCACGAAGAGCAGCTCGTCGCCCGCCTCCAGGGAGTCCTCCCGGGTCGGCGTGAGAACGCGCGTCCCACGGATGATCGTGACCAGTGAGGTGTCCTGGGGCCACTGGACGTCGCCGACCCGGGTGCCCGCCAGCGCCGACTCCTCGGGCAGGGTCAGCTCGACCAGGTTGGCGTCACCGTGGCTGAAGCGCAGCAGCCGGACCAGGTCGCCGACGCTGACCGCCTCCTCCACCAGGGCCGACATCAGGCGCGGGGTGGAGACGGCGACGTCCACGCCCCAGGACTCGTTGAACAGCCACTCGTTCTTGGGGTTGTTCACCCGGGAGACGACGCGCGGGACGCCGTACTCCGTCTTCGCCAGCAGGGAGACGACCAGGTTGACCTTGTCGTCTCCGGTCGCGGCGATGACGACGTTGCAGCGCTGGATCGCGGCCTCGTCCAGGGACGTGATCTCGCAGGCGTCGGCGAGCAGCCACTCGGCCTGCGGAACGCGCTCGACCGAGATGGCGGTCGGCGCCTTGTCGATGAGCAGGACCTCGTGGCCGTTCTCCAGCAGCTCGCCCGCGATCGAGCGGCCGACGGCGCCGGCTCCGGCGATGGCGACCCTCATCAGTGACCGCCCTCCTCTTCGGGACCCTTGGCGAACGCCGCCTCGACCCGGTCGATCTCGTCGGTGCGCATCATCACGTGCACCAGGTCCCCCTCCTGCAACACCGTCTGGGAGCTGGGCAGGATCGCCTCACCGAGCCGGGTGAGGAAGGCCACGCGGACGCCGGTCCGGTCCTGCAGTTTGCTGATCTTGTGTCCCACCCAGGCCGGGGAGGTGTGCACCTCGGCGAGCTGGACCCCGCCGGTGGGGTCGCGCCACAACGGCTCCGCGCCCGAGGGGAGCAGCCGGCGCAGCATCTGGTCGGCGGTCCAGCGGACCGTCGCGACCGTGGGGATGCCCAGGCGTTGGTAGACCTCCGCGCGCCGGGGGTCGTAGATGCGGGCGGCGACGTTCTCGACGCCGAACATCTCACGGGCCACCCGCGCGGCGATGATGTTGGAGTTGTCCCCGCTGGAGACGGCGGCGAAGGCGCCGGCCTCCTCGATGCCCGCCTCGCGCAGGGTGTCCTGGTCGAAGCCGACCCCGGTGACCCGGCGGCCGTTGAAGGCGGAGCCCAGACGGCGGAAGGCGGTCGGGTCCTGGTCGATCACGGCGATCGTGTGCCCCTGCCCCTCCAGGGTCTGGGCCAGGGCGGAACCCACCCTTCCGCAACCCATGATGACAATATGCATCGCCTTACACCGCGCTTCCTGCAGGCCCGTCGATCTTCATGACCATCGTGCTCATGTCCCTCTTTCGGCTCGCCGGGCAACCCGTGGCGGCCTGAGTGCCGACCGCCGGGCAACATCATGCCGGGGCGGAGCGCTTCCGACGTCCTCCGGGGCTCCGGTGCTCCGGGTTCCGGGGGTTCCGGTCGCAGCGTGCGGGGGGCCGCGTCCGGGCGTCCGGGTCCAACGTATCGGCATGGCGGGGCGATCAGCGGCGGGTGATGCTGCGCACGCTCGCCAGGGCCAGGATCCCGAGACAGAGAAGCGCGGTCACGGCACCGATCAGTTCGGCGGACGCGTGCATGGAACCTCCACGGAGGGCAGCGGACGGGGCCCGGTCATCGCCCAGTCATATAGGCATGGAACCGGCGTCTCCCGCGGAACCCGCAGCGCCACCACCCCGTGTTTTCACCCGGAGAGCAGAGGCGCCCGCCCCCGCGGCGCGAGCCCCGTTCGGAACTCGTTTGGAACCCGTTCGGAACCCGTATGGATGTGAGCGGCGGACGGGAGTCCCCGTGTTCGAAGGCATACGATCCTCAGTTGTGTCCAAACTGACCGACGTGCCCAAACGCATTCTCATCGGGCGCGCGTTGCGCAGCGACCGCTTGGGCGAAACGCTTCTGCCCAAGCGCGTCGCACTCCCCGTCTTCGCCTCCGACCCGCTGTCGTCCGTGGCGTACGCACCCGGTGAGGTCCTGCTCGTCCTCTCCGTCGCCGGTCTGTCGGCGTACCACTTCAGTCCCTGGATCGCGCTCGCGATCATCGCCCTGATGGTCACCGTGGTCGCCTCCTACCGGCAGAACGTGCACGCCTACCCCAGCGGGGGCGGTGCCTACGAGGTGGTGACCACCAACCTCGGTTCCAGGGCCGGCCGGACCGTCGCGAGCGCCCTGCTGGTCGACTACGTCCTCACCGTCGCCGTGTCGATCTCCGCCGGCGTCGAGAACCTTGGCTCGGCGATCCCGTTCATGGTCGAGCACAAGGTGGCCTGCGCCATTGCCGTGATCGTACTGCTGACGCTGATGAACCTGCGCGGCGTCCGGGAGTCGGGCACGCTCTTCGCCATCCCGACGTACGTCTTCGTGACGAGTGTCTTCATCATGATCGCGTGGGGCGCGTTCCGCGGCGTGGTGCTCGGCGACGAGATGCGGGCGCCGACGGCGGACTTCGAGATCAAGCCCGAACACCCCGGCCTGGCGGGCTTCGCCCTGTTCTTCCTGCTGCTGCGCGCCTTCTCCTCCGGCTGCGCCGCGCTCACCGGCGTCGAGGCGATCTCCAACGGCGTCCCGGCCTTCCGCAGGCCCAAGTCCAAGAACGCGGCGACCACGCTCGCGATGATGGGACTGCTCGCCGTCACCATGTTCTGCGGCATCATCGTCCTGGCCGGCACGACCCGGGTGCGCCTGGCCGAGAACCCGGCCACGGACCTCTTCCACGACGGCGTACCGCTGGGCCCGGGCTACGTACAGCATCCGGTGATCTCGCAGGTGGCCGCAGCCGTGTTCGGCCAGGGCAGCCTGCTCTTCCTCCTCCTGGCCGGCGCCACCGCGCTGGTGCTGTTCCTCGCCGCGAACACCGCCTACAACGGCTTCCCGCTGCTCGGTTCGATCCTCGCCCAGGACCGCTACCTCCCGCGTCAGCTGCACACCCGCGGCGACCGGCTCGCCTTCTCCAACGGCATCGTGCTGCTGGCCGCCGCCGCAAGCGTGCTGGTGTGGGTGTACGGCGCCAGCACGACGCGCCTGATCCAGCTCTACATCGTCGGCGTGTTCGTGTCCTTCACCCTCAGCCAGATCGGCATGGTCCGGCACTGGAACCGCCTGCTGGCCACCGAGAAGGAGCAGGCCGAACGCCGCCACATGATCCGCTCCCGGGCCATCAACGCCTTCGGCGCCTTCTTCACCGGCCTGGTCCTGGTCGTCGTGCTCGTCTCCAAGTTCACCCACGGCGCCTGGGTCGCGCTGCTCGGCATGTGCGTCTTCTACGTGACGATGACGATGATCCGCCGGCACTACGACCGCGTCGCCGATGAGGTCGCCGCACCGGAGGAGCCGAGCGACGACATGGTGCGCCCGTCCCGGGTCCACATGGTCGTCCTGGTCTCCAGGATCCACCGCCCCACCCTGCGCGCCCTCGCCTACGCCAAGCTGATGCGCTCCGACAGCCTCGAGGCGCTCAGCGTCAACGTCGACGCGGCGGAGACCCGGGCGCTGCACGAGGAGTGGGAACGGCGCGGCATCGATGTGCCCCTGAAGGTGCTGGACTCCCCGTACCGCGAGGTCACCCGGCCGGTCATCGAGTACGTCAAGAACCTGCGCAGGGAATCGCCGCGGGACGTGGTGTCCGTGATCATCCCCGAGTACGTGGTCGGCCACTGGTACGAGCAGCTGCTGCACAACCAGAGCGCGCTGCGGCTCAAGGGCCGGCTGCTGTTCACCCCGGGCGTGATGGTGACCTCGGTGCCGTACCAGCTGCAGTCCTCCGAGGCGGCCAGGCGGCGCGCCCGCAAGCGGGCGAACTGGTCGGCGCCGGGCGCGGTGCGGCGCGGTCCGGCGGAGCGGTCGAAGGACTCCTTCCCGCACACGTAGACTGGACGGCTGTTGTCGCGGGCCGCCGCCCGCACTTTCGCCCCCGATGTTGTGGAGTCACCCCGCCATGCAGGCAGAACCGAGGAAATCGCTGGTGGGGGAGGAGTACGAGGTCGAGGTCGGCCCCGTCGCCCACGGCGGTCACTGCATCGCCCGTACGTCCGAGGGACAGGTGCTGTTCGTCCGGCACGCGCTGCCCGGCGAGCGGGTCGTCGCGCGGGTGACCGAGGGCGAGGAAGGGGCCCGCTTCCTGCGCGCGGACGCGGTGACGGTGCTCGACGCCTCCAAGGACCGGATCGACGCCCCCTGCCCGTACGCCGGGCCCGGCCGCTGCGGCGGCTGCGACTGGCAGCACGTCAAGCCGGGAGCGCAGCGGCGGCTGAAGGGCGAGGTCGTCGCCGAGCAGCTGCGGCGGCTCGCCGGGCTCACGCCCGAGGAGGTCGGCTGGGACGGCACGGTGGTCCCCGCCGAGGGCGACAAACTCCCCGCCGGCCAGGTCCCGGCATGGCGCACGCGCGTGCAGTACGCGGTGACCGCCGACGGCCGCGCGGGACTGCGCCGGCACCGCTCGCACGAGGTCGAGCCCATCGACCACTGCATGATCGCCGCGGAGGGCGTCAGCGAGCTGGGCATCGAGAAGCGGGACTGGACGGGCATGGACTCCGTCGAGGCGATCGCCGCGACGGGTTCGCAGGACCGCCAGGTCGTCCTGACCCCGAAACCCGGCGCCCGCCTGCCCCTGGTCGAACTGGACCGTCCCGTCTCCGTCCTGCGCATCGACGAACGCAACGGCCAGGTGCACCGCGTCCACGGCCGCCCCTTCGTCCGCGAACGCGCCGACGGCCGTACCCACCGGGTCGCGAACGGCGGCTTCTGGCAGGTCCACCCGAAGTCGGCGGACACCCTGGTCACCGCGGTCATGCAGGGCCTGCTGCCCCGCAAGGGCGACACGGCACTCGACCTGTACTGCGGCGCCGGCCTGTTCGCGGGCGCGCTGGCCGACCGGGTCGGCGAGCAGGGCGCGGTCCTCGGCATCGAGTCCGGCAAGCGCGCGGTCGAGGACGCCCGGCACAACCTCGCCGACTTCCCCCGCGTCCGCATCGAACAGGGCAAGGTCGACTCCGTCCTGCCCCGCACCGGCATCACCGAGGTCGACCTCGTCGTCCTCGACCCGCCCCGCGCGGGCGCCGGCCGCAAGACCGTGGCCCACCTGACCTCCCTGGGCGCCCGCCGCATCGCCTACGTCGCCTGCGACCCGGCCGCCCTCGCCCGCGACCTGGCGTACTTCCGGGACGGCGGGTACCGGGTACGGATGCTGCGCGTGTTCGACCTGTTCCCGATGACGCACCACGTGGAGTGCGTGGCGATCCTTGAGCCTGCGGGAAAGGGGCGCTGACCTGCGGTTTTGTGGAAGCGGGGGATGAATTCGACGTCTTTCCCCGGTGGAAACAGTTCGAGGCGTGACGGCTTGGCCCCATGGACTCCGGCCTGGGCTTTTCCGGTGCGGTGGCTGATTGCTGCCTGGTCTGCGGACGGGGCGTCCTGGAAGTCCTGACGCTGGAATGACGCTCGTCCTGACGGGCTTTCAGGTGGGGTGGTGCGCAGACACGGGCGGCTGTCAGGGACGGGGCGGGCGGTGAAGCGGGTGGCCGAGACGCTGCGGCCGAACTCGTCGTCCGTATCGCCGACCGGCTCGACTTCCCCAGCCCCACCCACTTCAGCAAGTTCTTCCACCGGCACACTGGCCGGTCCCAGATCTGGACTCCGGCGGCAACCGGGAGCCGACGCTGAACGCCGGGCTGGTCAGGTCGGTAACCGGCCCGTCCTTGTCGATGCCGGCGGCGGACGGATGACGCGGGTTTCACGTGCCGCCCATGTGTCGACGTCGACGAGGGAGCGAGGAAGTGTTCGACCTTCTGTCGCACGTCGGAATCCGCAGGTCGGGGATGGCGTATCCGCCATCCCGAGGGTTCAACTCGCCTCGGCGGGGCGTCTCGTGGACTGCCGCCTCTACGGAGATCGGTCTGGGGCCGTGTGCCGGAACGCGTGACGCTGGATCCCCCGCACCACGACGCGGGAAGCGACCCAGTGGGGTACCGCTGTGCAGCCGGTTCGGCCGGCGCGCTTCGGAGGCCCGCTCGGCATGGAGAAGGCTGACCATGCGCGGATGCGGTGACTGCGGCAGTAGCACTTCACGCCGGGCGGCAAGCGGGGCGCCCGCGGACGCTTTCCGGCCACGCGCTACCCCGTCGGCGCATCCTGCTCGGCTGACGCCCGGACCGATGCGGCCAACGACGACGAAGATCTGGAAGACCCAGGAGTGAGAAAGCTACCGTCCTGCCGGTGGTCGTCGTCTGCCTGAGCGGCTTGGTGAGACCGGACTCCTGGCCCTTGGCGGGAAGCTGGGCGGCTCCCGTCAGATCTTGATCACGGTGCCCCGCGTCCCGCAGTTTCGTCGTGTGGTGATCCACTTCGACGTGTTTGCGGATCATCACGTGGGACCCGGAAGCGCCCCGCCGTTCTTCCGAAGGGGCCGATGACCTGCGGTTCCGTATGTGTCGGAAGTCCGATGCGTCTCTGGGGATCTGGGGGAGGCGATACCGACGGGGCCGGCCGCGGGAACCTGACGCTCGATCGACGCCGTTCCTGATGCGGCTTCAGGAGCGTGTTGTGGGCCCTCAGTCCGCCCGAGCGAGCGGTTCCAGGATGTCGAGGTCGCTTACCGGGCGGGTCGCGTCGGAGGTGGTGGCCGTCGGAAGCGGAGGCCCTCGAAGGTGCTGAGCGGCCGACGAGGCCGAGGAGGAGAAGGTGTCCAACGGTTGAGCTCCGAGGACCCGCTCCGGGAACCGGCACGCGGCTCGCGCTCGACCCACGTGGCGGCGCGGGCCTCGCCGTTCGTCCGGCGTGCCGTGTGGGACACACCGGAGTGATCCCCCTGCGTCCGGCGCACCGGCCTCCGTTCGCAGGGGCGCGTCGCCGTCGGTGCGGTTCAGATCCCGTGAACCTCGGTGCCCAGATCAACGGAGCCTGGCGGGGCCCGGTCGAGTTTCACGAGAACCACCGCCCCCTTCACGCGCGTCTGTTCTACGGTGCCGTCAGTCACCTTTGGCATCGTGACGAGGGAGGGGTCGTGGAGCAGCCCAGGACGGCGTTGGCCGAGCGAATAGCCGAGCAGCGGGCGGGGCTTGGCGATCCTCGGGCGCTGGTGGGTGAGATGCGGCGGTCGGTGCTTCTGGTTCCGTCCGTCGACGGCCGCCTGTGGAGCGCGCATTCGGGTGGGGTGCGGTGGGTGTGTGCCTTCACGGACGAGACGGCGCTGGCCCATTTCGCGGAGCAACGCGGGATGACGGAACGGCCGTTGGAGTACGCGGCGTTGCTGGGGGCCCGGATCGTGGACGAGATCGTGCCGGGGCTGGGGGAGCCGGTCGGTCTGGCGGTGGACATCGCCGACGAGGACGGGTCGATGTTCTTCCCGCCGGTCACCGGGATCGTGCCCGACGAAGCTGCCGTCGACGCCGTCGACGTCGGCTCGGACGGGGAGGGGGACGGGCGTGGCCGCTGAGGACGTGGACCTGAATCTCGATGCGGCGTCGGTGGCGAGGTTCACCAAGGGGGTGGGCGCCACCATCGACGGGCTGGGCGACCTGGGCGGCGCCACCGGCTCGATCATGGGCAAGGGCTTCTCCGGGCTGTCGATGACCGGGATGGAGGCCGGGCACCACGGCCTGTCGGTGGACTTCGAGGACTTCTGCGAGCGCTGGGAGTGGGGCGTGCGCGCCCTGGTGAACGACGCCGGCCAGATCGCGAACCGCCTGGGGCTGGCGGCGGGCACCCTGTGGGAGCACGACCAGTACGTCGCGGGATCGCTGAAGGTGGGGGTCAACGCCCTGATGGGCGGCAACCCGCATGCCTCCGAGGAGGAGATCACCCAGCAGGGCTGGGGCGAGGTGTTCACGCCGGACTACCTGGACCCGGACTGGAGCCGCGAGTCGTTCGAGCGGGCCGGTGAGGAGATCGAGCAGACCTGGAAGGACACCGGCCGTTCGCTGCTCACGGAGGGGAGGGGCGGACAGCAGTCACAGATGCTCAACGAGGCGCTGGGCATCGACGAGGGCGAGTGGAACCGGGCGCTGGACGACACGTTCGGCCCGTCGCCCGAGGAACGTGCTCAACAGGCGCAGCAACAGGGCGGTCAGGGCGGCGACGGGGGTAACTGAGCGTGGGCATCGGCGACTTCATCAAGGACATCACGCCGGACTCGGTGGAGGAGGCGGTCGAGGACGGTGTCGAGTGGCTCGGCGACCGGGTCGAGGGCGCGGGCAACTGGACCGCGGACCGACTGGACGAGGCCGGCTGGGAGTCGGGTGCGGACTGGGTGCGCGAGCAGTCGCGTTCGGTCGCGAACCGGATGGGCGCCGAGGTCGACGAGATGGACCTCGGGGACACCGAGGACAAGACCAAACTGGTCTACGGCAGTCCGGAGAAGATCCGTTCCACCGCTGAGAAACTCCGCGCCTTCCACAAGGCGTTCGACGACGCCGGTGAGGGGCTGAAGGGCCTGGACTCCTCACAGCTCAAGGGCGAGACGGCCGAGGCGCTGCGCAAGGCGGTGAGCACCCAGCCGCCGAAGTGGTTCACCGGTGCCGACGCCTGCGAGAAGGCGGCCGGCGCCCTGGAGTCGTTCGCCTCCACCGTGACCTGGGCGCAGGGACAGGCGCAGACGGCGATCGACAAATGGAAGGACGGCGTCAAGGCGTCCGAGGACGCCGCCGACGCCCACCGCACGAAGGTCGACACGTACAACAAGGCCGTCGACCGCTACAACGCCCTGCCCGCCGACAAGCGCGATCCGTCCACGCTCCCGCCCTGCCCGGCGCCGACGTTCGACGACCCGGGCAAGAAGCTGATGAGCGAGGCGCAGGAGATCCTGGCCGAGGCCCGCAAGCAGCGCAACACCGCGGCGGAGACGGCCCGCAGCGCGGTGCGCGCGGCCCGGGACACGGCTCCGGAGAAGCCGTCGTACACGCAGCAGCTCGGCGATGGTCTGCAGGACTTGCAGATCATGGGCGACCACGTCGGCGGCGGCATCATCAAGGGCACCGCCGGGCTGCTCACCTTCGTGCGGGGCATCAACCCGCTGGACCCGTACAACCTCACCCACCCGGCCGAGTACGCCACCAGTCTCAACAGCCTGGCCTCCGGCCTGGTGCTGGCCGCCAACGACCCGGTCGGCACCGGCAAGCAGATGGTCAGCGACTTCATGAAGGACCCCTACGAGGGCTTCGGCCGTCTGCTGCCGGACGTCGCGCTGACCGTGGCCACCGGCGGGGGCGGCGCCGCCGTCAAGGGCGTGCGCATCGCCGCGGACGCGGCCGACGCCGCGCGGGTGCGCCGGCTGGTCGACGACGCGCCCGACGGCACCCACAACCGCCCCGACAGCAGCCGCACCACCGACGGCACCGACCCCGTCGACCTGGCCTCCGGCCGCATGTTCCTGCCCCAGACGGACGTGGACATCCCCGGCATCCTGCCGCTGGTCTTCACCCGCCGCACCGAGTCGGGCTGCACGGCCGGCCGTTTCCTGGGGCCGTCCTGGACCTCCACCGTCGACGAACGCCTGGAGATCGACCCGGTCGGCGTCCTCCACGTCACCCCCGACGGGCTGCTGATCACCTATCCGCATCCCGTCCCCGGCGCCCCCACCCGTCCCGAGTCCGGCCCCGCCCGCACCCTGCTGGCCCGTGACGCGGACGGCGACTACACGCTCACCGACCCCGACACCGGTCTGGTCCGCCGCTTCACCGCCCCGGCCGGCAGCGAACCCGGTGGCGACGGCGACGCCTGGCTGATGTCCGTCGCCGAACGCAACGGCCACACGATCACCGTCGACCGCACCGAGGACGGGCTGCCGACGGCCCTGGTCCACTCGGCCGGCTCCCGAATGAAGCTGACCACCGCCGACGGCCGGATCACCGCACTCGTCCTGGCCGGCGCGGGCGAGAACGGCGCCGACCTGCCGCTGATGTCCTACGGCTACGACCAGGACGGCAACCTCACCACCGTCACCAAACCCTCCGGCGCCACCACCACCTTCGCCTACGACGACCACCGCCGCGTCACCGCCTGGATCGACTCCAACAACAGCCGCTACGACTACGCCTACGACGACCGCAACCGCGTCATCGCCGAAGGCGGCGAAGCCGGCCACGTTCAGATCACCCTCACCTACACCGAACCCGACCCGGACACCGGCCACCGCACCACCACCCTCACCACCGCCGCCGGCCGCACCACCCGCCACCTGATCGACGCGCACTGCCGGGTGACCGCCACCACCGATCCCCTGGGCCACACCACCCGCTTCACCTACGACACCCACGGCAACCTGCTCACCCGCACCGACCCGCTGGGCGCCACCACCGCCCACACGTACGACCACGACGGCCGACTGACCGGCGTGATCCGGCCCGACGGAAGCGAACTGCGCATCACACGCGGCCCGTTCGGCCTGCCGACCGAGCTCGTCGGCCCGGACGGGGCACGGTGGCGCCAGGAGTTCGACGAACGTGGCAACCGAACGACGATCACCGATCCCTCCGGCCACACCACTCGCCTCGCATACGATGACCACGGCCGTCTCGTCGCCGTCACCGACCCTTTGGGTGCCGTCACCAGGATGCGTTCCGACACGGCGGGGCTGCCGGTCGAAATCATCGACCCGGCCGGCGGCATCACCCGCATCGAGCGTGACGCTCTCGGCCGAGAGATCCGCGTCACCGATCCCGTGGGCGCCGTCACCGGGTACTCCTGGACCGCCGACGGCGAACTCGCCGTCAAGACGCGTCCCGACGGTTCGACCGACTCCTGGACATACGACGGCGAGGGCAACTGCCTGACCCACACCGATGTGGCCGGCGGAGTCACCCGCTTCGAGTACACCCACTTCGACCTCCTCGCCGCACGCACCGGTCCGGACGGCGCGCGCTACGAGTTCCGGCACGACGCCGATCTCCGGCTCACCCGTGTAACCGCACCGCAGGGGCTCGCCTGGACCTACGAGTACGACGCGGCCGGACGCCTGGTCTCCGAAGCCGACTTCGACGATCGCACCGTCACCTATCAGCTGGACGCCGCTGGGCAGCTCGTCACCCGGACCGACCGCCTTGGCGGAACCATCCGATACACCTACGACGAGCTCGGCCGGATGACACGCAAGGACGCGGCCGGGCGCGTCACGACCTACGTCCACGATCCGGCCGGACGGCTGGTACAGGCGTCCGGGCCGGACGGCGAGCTCGTCCGACGCTACGACCGGCGAGGTCTGCTCAAAACCGAGCTGGTCGACGGCCGAGCACTCGACTTCGCCTACGACGCGGCGGGCCGCCGGGCCCGGCGCACCACCCCCACGGGGGTGGTCACCACCTACGCCTACGACGCGGCGGGACGCCCCACCCGAGTGATCTCCGGCGGGCATGAGATCGCCTTCACCCACGACGAGGCGGGCCGGGAGCTCCAGCGCGTCTTCGGCGGCACCCTGACGTTCACTTCCGCCTGGGACGAGGCCGGACGTCTTTTCTCCCAGCACCTCGCGGTCGGCCGCCGCACTCTCAACCGCCGCACCTACGCCTACCGTGCCGACGGGCACCTCAGTGCGGTCTCCGACCAACTGTCGGGGCCCCGCACCTTCGACCTCGACCCGGTCGGCCGAGTCACCGCGGTGCACGCCCAGGGCTGGACCGAGCATTACGCCTACGACGCCGTCGGCAACCAGACCGAGGCGTCATGGCCGGCCTCCCACCCCGGCCATGAGGCCACGGGGGCCCGCGCCTACGCCGGGACCACCATCATCCGGGCCGGAAACATCCGCTTCGAGCACGACGCTCTCGGCCGCATCGTGATGCGGCAGAAGACACGCCTGTCCCGCAAGCCCGACACCTGGCACTACGAGTGGGACGCCGAGGACCGCCTGACCGCGGTGATCACTCCGGACGGCACCCGGTGGCGCTATACCTACGACCCACTGGGCCGGCGTACAGCCAAACACCGTCTCGCGGAGGACGGCGAGACGGTGGTCGAGGAGATCCGTTTCACCTGGGACGGAATGACGCTATGTGAACAGACGACGACCGCAGATGACCTGCCGAATCCTGTGGCTCTCACCTGGGACCACCGTGGCCTGGCTCCTCTCGCCCAGACAGAACGCATCCTCACACCGGACACACGTCAGGCCGAGGTGGACCGGCGGTTCTTCGCGATCGTGACGGACCTGATCGGCGCCCCCACCGAACTCGTCGACGAGTCCGGCGACATTGCCTGGCGCACCCGAAGCACTCTTTGGGGAGCCACAGCTTGGACGCGCTCCGGAACCGCCTACACGCCGCTCCGCTTCCCGGGTCAGTACTACGACCCCGAAACGGGACTCCACTACAACCTCTTCCGGCACTACGACCCGGCCACTGCCCGCTACGTCACCCCGGATCCGCTTGGCCTCGCCCCCGCACCCAATCCGGCAACCTACGTGCGCAATCCGCACAAAACATCCGACCCGCTCGGGTTGTCACCCTACAAGCCCCGCGAAGTACCTCAGGGTCTGACTCTCGAACAATTCGAAGAGCTCGGGCGGATCGTGCGAGAAGGCGCCGGCCACCTCGGCGACGACATCGCAGTCCAAGGCAGTCGCGCGGCTGGCACCGCCCGACCGGATTCCGACATCGATCTCGCGATCCGGGTCACTCCCGAGCGTTTCGACGAGCTGATCCGAGAGCGGTTCGGCACACCGAACCCGGACAGCGCCAAAGAACGAACCATGCAATGGGCCATCGAAACCGGTAAGATCCAGGCAGGTGAAGCTGGCTTGCGTGGCGTACGTAAGCAACTCGAAGCGTCCCTCGGAATGGAGGTCGACGTGTCGATCATCAGACACGGGGGCCCCTTCGACAATCCACCCTTCATCGAGGTTCCATGAACATGTCCGACGACATCGACACATACTGCAAGGTGTTCCTTCAGGGGGTAGATCCGTCAGAAGCCGGGGAAAAAATTTCCTCCCTTCTCGGTGAAGAAACCCGCGAACATCTCTGGCGAATCTCCCATGCGGAGGTCGAAGTCCGCCGGAACCCCGATGCGGGCGCTGCCGCCGACTTCATCGGATGGCCCACGGTGATCGAGGTCGAAACGGAACCGGATACCCCAGGCGATTCCGTAGTGGCACTGGTCAGCGGAATTCTCACAACGCTGTGGGAATCCGGCGTTCCCGCTGTAGCCGCCTGCGACTTCGAGGAGATGCTGCCCTGGCGGGGCGGCATCGACCGCTTCGGCGGGCCTTCGACCTCCGTTCACTGACCCGTGAAAACATAATGAACCAGACCTAGCGGACACCTGTGCCTGCGACCCCGAAACCGGCCTGCACTGCAACCTGTTTCGCCACTATGACCCGGAAATAGGCTGCTATACGACTCCTGACCCGGTGGCGCTACCGCTACGTAGTAGTCGCCGCGTACGGCGTCCGCGAGCCGCGCCTCCAGGGGAACGGATGCCGGTGCCGATGCGGTGCGGTATCGGCGGGCCCTGGAGGTCGTCGCCGCGCCGGGCGAGAAAGGACCCCTTGCCGAAGAAGAGGGCCAGGGCGTAGTAGGCGTCGCCGTACCGTTCGCGGAGCCTGCTGCCGAGGGCGGGGACCTGCTCCCCGTATGTGCCTTTCGCGATGTGGCCGTTGTGCGCCCAGACCATGACGCGCGCCTTCGGGGCGTCGTCCACGAGCCGGGTGACGGCCTCGGCCATGTAGCGGTCACGCGCGGCGAACACTCTCTCCTCACCGGCCGAGGGGTCGAAGGGGCGCGTCACCAGGTCGGCGGCGCGGACGAGGATCCGCGCGTGTTCCAGGGCCGCGTCCGCGCCGTCGCCGGGACCGGACTGCTCGCGACGGTCCGCGACGAGGCGGGCGACCTCCTCCACGTGCCGCATCAGGGCCCGGTCCGGGTCGGGAAGTGACGCGCATTTCGCCGCGTCGTACGCGGTGACCCGGGCCAGGCCGTTCGCGTGCAGTTGTTCCCGGTGGAGGCCGCCGCAGTCGCGTCCACGCCGGTTCGAAAGTTTCGAACATCGGGAACATGATTGCGCTACGTCACTTCCTTGTCTCGTTCCTCCCCTCGCAGAGGTTCGCATAAAAGGTGGCTTGAACAGCGGAAACGCGCTCACCTGGATCTCTTCTGGTTGAAGAAGTATTTCCGAAAGAATGTCGAAAGCGTTGACAGGGTCATGGTGCTCTACGAAAACTGTGGCCACCGAACGGCAGGAGACCCCCGTTCCCCTCGCGACATGTGACCGAGGGTGGCGGTCGGTCGTTGCGGCACGACGACGGGCGACCCAGCCGTGTTCCACGCAAGGCCGCGGGCAGCAGAAGCCGCCCGCCCCCCACCAGCCTTCATCGGGAGGACGCATGCAGCAGGACGGCACTCAGCAGGACCAGATCCAGCAGAACCCCGCTCCCTTCAGCAGCTTGAGCCGACGAGGCTTCCTCGGCGGCGCCGGCACCGTCGCGCTCGCCACCGCGTCCGGACTGCTGCTGCCCGGCACCGCCCACGCCGCCACCACCATCACCACCAACCAGACCGGCTACGACGGCATGTACTACTCGTTCTGGACCGACGGCGGCGGCTCCGTCTCCATGACGCTCAACGGCGGCGGCAGTTACAGCACCCGGTGGACCAACTGCGGCAACTTCGTCGCCGGCAAGGGCTGGAACACCGGCGGACGCAGGACGGTCCGCTACACCGGCTACTTCAACCCGTCGGGCAACGGCTACGGCTGCCTCTACGGCTGGACGTCGAACCCACTGGTGGAGTACTACATCGTCGACAACTGGGGCAGCTACCGGCCCACCGGTGAGTACAGGGGCACCGTCCACAGCGACGGCGGCACGTACGACATCTACAAGACGACGCGGTACAACGCCCCCTCCGTCGAGGGCACCCGTACCTTCGACCAGTACTGGAGCGTCCGGCAGTCGAAGGTGACCAGCGGCTCCGGCACCATCACCACCGGCAACCACTTCGACGCCTGGGCGCGCGCGGGCATGAACATGGGCCAGTTCAGGTACTACATGATCATGGCCACCGAGGGTTACCAGAGCAGCGGAAGCTCGAACATCACGGTCAGCGGCTGACCTCTGTCCGGCGAACAACCGGCTGCGGGCTCCGTCCTCGTGGCGGGTCCCGCAGCCGTGGCGAACTCGCCACCGCGGTGGGGGCGTCCTCGGCCGAAGGCCGGGGAGGGCCGAGCGCTTCGACAACCAGCACTTCCACACAGTGATCGGTATGGCGCCCCGCCGAGTGGTGCAGGGGCACAAGGCGGGAATCCGCGGGTTCCCGTCGACGTCAGGGCCTTCCGGGTGCGTGACAAGTGGCGGCGTGTCGGCCTACTGATCGGGCGGACGCTTTCCGCGACTGCCCGGGGCTGTCGCGACCTCGTACGTATGCGATGCCGGACAGGCACCCGGGCCCGGGGCGTGACACACCGTCCCGAAAGCGTGAGCACTTTGGCCGCCACTGTCCTGATGGGGCTCATGTGAGCGCTCTGATGACACTTGCCCGCCGACTGCTCACGCTTTTCCGCACCGCATCCGTCCCCGTCCCCGGCCCTGCAGAGTCGGCACCGGGCAGATCCCCCTGCACCATCCGGCGGGACACCATCTGGAGCCGCATCTGCCCTCTTCGGGTAGGCGGGAAGGGGACGGTTCCACGGGGCATGACCCTGGCGGGATTTGATCGTTGTCGGCCGGGTTTCGGGGGAATCAACTGCCGGCCGCCCCGTGGACGGGCGATGATGCAAGTGACAGGTGATCAGGTCGGTGGCCGTGCGAGTACGGGAGAGTGGCCTGCCCGGATGGACTTGGAGGAAATGCATGACGTTCGAGCAGGAATGGGCCGAACTGTATGCGGCGGCGGCCAAGCGGACTGCCATGCAGACCAACAGCATTCCAGTAAACGGCGGCCGAGGCGGTGGTGGTGGGGCCGACCTGGTGGTCAATCGGGACGACCTCGGCGCCATCGGCAATGACGCGTACGACCTGCTGGGTCGGCTGGCGAAGGAGGGCGACATCGCCCGTGCCTCCACGTTCGAGGCGGCGACGGCGCTGACCAACGGGAACTTCGTGAGTGGTTCGGCCGTGCTGAAGGTGCATGACTTATGGCAGACCCACCTGAAGACGCTGCTGGACGCCTGCGCGCGGATCTCGAATCACCTCGATTACAGCAAGGCCCAGCACGCCAAGGACGAGGCGAAGATCGAGGGAGAGCTGACGCGGATCTCCGTGCTCACGGAATACATGAACTAGGGCTCGGGGGAGCGCTCAGCATGCTGAAGTACGAGGACATCGTCGACGCCCCGGTGGCGAAGCTGAAGGCCGCCGTCGACGACTGGTCGGAGATGGCGGGGAAGCTGGACAAGCTCGCCACCGCCGCCGCCGACGGGATGAAGACGAAGGCGGACAGGGCGGCCTGGGAGGGCGTCAACGCCGGGGTCACCAAGGCGTTCATCGGTAAGACGGCCAAGGAGTTCACGGACGCCGCGGCCGAGGCCAGGGGCGTGAAGCGGATCCTGGAAGAGGGCTACGCGGCCATCAAGAAAGCCAGGGACGACCTGGTCGACATCCGGGACAACGAGGGGCCCGCGGCCGGCATCCGCGTGGACGGCAACGGCAAGGTCACTGTGAAGCACCCGTTGTCCGAGAACGAGTTGGCGCGGCGCGATCCCGACTACAGCGAGCTCCTGCGGGAGGAGAAGCGGAACGCCGCGGCGTGGCAGAAGAAGATCGACCTCATCGTCGACAACTGCAACGACACCGACCTCGCCCTCAAGAACACCCTCGAGGCCAACGTCACCGACCGCAAGGACTTCAGCGCTCCGACATACACGAAGCTGGACCAGGAGGAGGCCGCCCGTGCCGCCACCCTGGCTGCCAAGGGCCGGGACATCACGCACGCCGAACTTCAGCAGCTCAACGAGCTTCTGAAGGACAACAGTTCGTCGCTGGGGTTCGCCAAGGGCTTCTACGAGAAGCTCGGCCCGGAGAAGGCACTCGCGTTCTTCGGTCAGCTCTCCACCGACACGCACGAGCTCGGCAAGGTCGACCCGGAGCGGCTCAAGGACGTCCAGGAGCTCCAGAGGAACCTGGGCCTCAACCTGGCCACCGCTTCCCACGACAAGGCGTTCACCGACAAGTGGGGCCCGGAGCTCCGCAAGCTGGGTACGGAGCAGATCCCGCTGAGCAGGTACGACCACAGCGGGCCGTTCGGGTACCAGTTGCTCGGCGGGATCATGCGGCACGGGGACTACGACGCGAGGTTCCTCAACCCGATCGCCGAACACGTGGCGCAGCTGCACCAGAAGGACCCGGACCTGTTCACCACCAACAGAGGGATGGGGAGTACGGCCAGGAACCCGTTCAACCCCTCCGGCGTGAACGGCGCCGGCTACGACCCGGTCACCGCCATGCTGGAGGCGCTCGGCAACAGTCCGGAAGCGGCGAAGAGGTTCTTCGCCGACCCCCCGACCGCGTACAACGAGGACGGCACGGTCAACCGTGGTGCCACGGCCGGCCTGGGGAAGGACGAGAACGGCGAGGCGATCGACAACTACCTCGACTTCTTCGGCAACGAGAAGTGGGAACCGTTCTGTGACGCCGAGTTGAACGACCTGGAGGGTGTCGAGGCGTCGGTCGGTCACATGCCCGACGCCCTCGGGCACGCCCTGGAGGCGGCGACCCTCGGCTACCCGGCCGGACAGCCGGACCCCGGCGTGGTGCGGGACGCGGACAACGCCGCGGTCATGCAGAAGGTCATGGAGAAGTACGGCGACGAGCCGGGACTGCTCAAGAAACACGAGGTGATGGCCGACAGCCTGGGCGTCATGGGCGCCGGCTACATCGACGACATCAACTGGGCGCTGGCCAAGAACGAACAGGGCAGCGTGTTCGCGCCGGGCAGGAACCCGGAGGGGCGCATCGACTTCGCGGACACCGCGGACGGGGACGGGCGGAGCGTCGTCCGGGGCTTCCTCAGCACCCTGGGCCAGCACCCGGACGCCTACGCGACGCTCTCGACCGCGGAGCAGGTCTACACCCGCAGTGTCCTGGAGGAGAAGGCGGTGGGCCCGGACGGAACGATTAAGGAGGGCCCCGCCAGGGCGGCCGTGCGCGTGGGCGCCGAGGTGCAGGGCATGCTCGACCAGGCTCGGGCCGACCAGGTGGAGGCGACGAACCTCAAGCTCCACGAGGACTACGAGAAGGCGGTCGCCAAGAGGGCGGGCTGGATCGAGTTCGGGGCCACGGCGGGCATCGCGGCGGGCGTCGCCTTCCTACCCGCCACCGCGGCCGTGGGCGCGGCCGCGGTACTCGTCCCACTGGCAACCGACACCGCCAGCGGCGCTGCCGAACAGGTCATCGGCCAGGTGATCGGTGATATCTCCGACAACTCGGTGGATGAGCACAAGGAGAAGGTGGAGGAGCTCTCGGACAAGGAGAAGGAGAAGATCTACTTCGCTGGTGAGCGTCTGGCCGAGGCTCCGAAGGAGGAGTTCCTGCATAGCAACGGTGTGGACAAGCGCAGTGCGTTCAGGGAGGACCTGCACGAATCGATGCTGCTCGGTTACGGAGTCGGTAATGACCGGGCGAAGCAGCAAGGTAATGCCCCGGAGACCGGCTGAGGCCGGTGGGCAGCCGAGGACACGTGAGGATGCGGACAGTGAACAGTCGTAGGTCGGTACGTGGGCTCTTTGCCGCAGCCGTGGCCGGCTCGTTGTTCCTCGGAGCTACTGGTTGCGGGGGGGATGGAGAGGTGGAGGGGACTCCGAAAACTCCGAAGGACTACAAAGTTGTCGCGGGGACGGAACTGTGCGGTGGCAAGGCGATGTCCGCCGAGGCTTCCAAAGCGTTGAAGGTGATTACGGGGACGTCGCGGTTCGAGGCGTCGGGGGAAGAGGACACTATTACGCAGGCTGCGGATGCTGTGGTTGAGGCGTTCCCGGTCACCACCGTGACCAAGGACGTCTGCCGTGTCTACACGCCTATCGGGACGCCGGATTTCGACATCAGAATCACCTGGAACCTGGTCGACGGCGCCCCGACGGACCCCCCGGCCCTGGACTTCACCGAGCTGAAGATGGGAGAGGACACCGTGACGGCGGTGGATAAGGCGTACGTCCAGTTCGCCTGCCGGAGCGAGAGGTTGCTCAAGTCGTCGAGAGTGGGGCACATCGTCATCGGCGTGGAGCATTGGGATGTGTGGACGGAGCCCGAGGGCGACGTCGAGGTGTTGAAGGATGCCTACGCGACCGTGGCGCACTCCGTCTCACTGGCGATGGCAAGGGAGCTGCGTTGCGAGAAGGACGGCGGACTTCCCGCCCGGCCCGTGCTGGATCCCGCGTGACCGTCGATATACGCGGGAACGACCACGAGCAGGCGGCCCTGCCTGTCCGGAGGAGGGGCCGCCTCCCTTGCACTTGCCTGCGATCCCGACCCGGCCTGGCTCCCCGTACCGGACAAAGTGGAGAAGCCCTCCTCGAAAACCGAGTCCGAGCAGGATCTAGGGGGCCGCAGTACGCGCGGGGCGGGGGCGGTCCGGATGCCGGGGCTGCGAGTCGATGCTGCTCGGTTACGGGGTCGGCAACGACCGGCAGAGGCAGCAGGGCAACGGTCCGGAGACCGGTTGAGGCCGGTGGGCGGCCGAGGACACGTGAGGATGCGGACAGTGATCAGTCGTAGGTCGGTGCGTGGGGGATTCCTCGCCGCGGCCGTGGCTGGCTCGTTGTTTTTCGGGGCCACGGGGTGTGGAGGGGGCGGAGAGGTGGATGGAACTCCGAAGACTCCGAAGGACTACAAGATCGTTGCGGGGACACAACTGTGCGGTGGCAGGGTGGTGTCCGCCGAGGCGTCCCGGGCGCTGAAGGTGATCACGGGGATGTCGCGGTTCGAGGCGTCGGGGGAGGAGTACACCATCGCGCAGGCCGCGGCGGACATTGTCGAGGCGTACCCGGACACCACCGTCGGTAGAGAGGACGTCTGCCGTGTCTATACGCCCATCGGCATGCCGGATTTCGACCTCAGAATCACCTGGGATCTGAGGTACAGCGCCCCGACGGGCCCCTCGGCCCCGGAGTTCACCGAGTTGAAGATGGGGGAGCTGGCCGTGGCGGCGGCGGACAAGGCGTACGTCTTTTTCGCGTGCCGGGGCACGCGGTTGCCCGACTCGTTGGGATTGGCCCACATCGTCATCGGCGTGGAGCATTGGGATGTGTGGAGGGAGCCCGAGGGTGACGTCGAGGCGTTGAAGGACGCCTATGCGACCGTGGCCCACTCCGTCTCGTTGGCCATGGCCAAGGAGCTGCGCTGCGAGAAGAACGGTGGGCTCCCCGAGCGGCCCGTGCTGGACCCCGCGTAGCCGTCGGCGTATGCGGAAACAGCCATGACCAGGTGGCCCTTCCTGTCCGGAGGAGGGGCCGCCTGCTGTATGCGGTGCGCCACGGGCGAGTGGTGTACGGACCTCGTCTCCGGGGGCGCCGACCTCGCGCTCGCCCACGATTCCTACCTGGCCCGGCTCCCCGTACCGGACGGTGAGGAGAAGCACTCCTCGGCGAAGACCCGGCCGAGATCTGCGTACCGGTCGCCCCCCCTCACCGGCCGGGCCGTGCCGGCCTGCCAGGACCTGACCGGTGGATGCTGGGGGTCACCCCTGGCCGACGGTGACGAGTGCCACATGTGGATCCTGCTGTCTGTGCGGACTCTGCTCGCCGCGTCTTTGTCCCGCGCAGCCCCGCATGCATTGCCATGAGACGTGACGCTCGACTTCCGTTGGCGCGACCGGCCGGAGCCAGGTGCCGCGGCCCCATGACGGCCTTGTCGGGAGCAGCTGACACGGGTCTGCGACGATCACTGTCAGCGACGTCTGCTGCCCGGCGTCAGGAAAGTCGGGCTGGACGGATTCCGTCTGAGTGCACTTAGACAGGTCGTTGGTCGATCCAGGCTGATGGGGAGTTCCGGTGGACGAGGGCATGCTGGCCAAGCCCCGGGACGTGGTCGATCGTGATCGTGAGTGGGGTCTGCTCACCGAGTTCGTCACGGACCCCGATCCGGCGATGGGTCTGGGGATCGTGTCGGGGCGCAGGCGGCACGGGAAGTCGTATCTGCTGCAGGCGCTCTCCGAACGGGTCGGGGGTCTGTACGTCACCGCGGTGCGGGAGGAGGGGCGGCTTCCGGCGCTCCGGCGGTTCAGTGACGCCATCGCGGCCCACGCCGGCCTGCAGCCCGGCACACTGCGATTGGCCGACTGGCGTGAGGTCCTGTCCAACGCCCTCGACGTCACCGCGCGTTCCCGGACTCCGCTGCTGGTGATCGACGAGTTGCCGTGTCTCCTGCAGCATTCGCCCGAGATCCCGGGTCTGCTCCAGCAGCTCTACGACGAGCGCCAGCGCGGCACCGGTTCGGGTGGGCCCGGGGCCCGGCTGGTCCTGTGCGGGTCCGCGATGAGCGTCATGCACGAACTGCTGTCGGGAACCAAGCCGTTGCGCGGCGGTGCGGTGATCGATCTGCGGCTGGGGGCCTTCGACTACCGGGCGGCACGCGAGTTCTGGCAGATCGACGACCCGCTGACCGCCCTGCGGGTGCACGCCGTCCTCGGCGGCGCTCCCGGTTACCGGCCGGTGGCGGCCCGCCCGCACCCGAGCGACGGCTTCGCCGCCTGGCTGACGCGGACGCTCCTGGACCCGGGCCGGGCGGTGTACTCGCGCACCGAGACGGAGTACCTGCTGCGCGAGGACCCGCGGATCACCCAGCACACCCTCTACTACGACATCCTCACCGCGATCGCCCGGGGCGCCACCACCCCCACCAAGATCGGTGCGGCCCTGGAACGGCAGCGCAACGCCGTCACCCACCCGCTCGACGTCCTGGAGTCCACCGGCTACATCCAGCGCGAGCAGGACATTCTGCGCCCCCGCCACCCCGTCATCACGCTGACCGACCCCGTCATCCGCTTCAACCAGCTGATCACCCTGCCGCAGGCGGCCACCGTCGAGCAGGGCTTCGCCGAAGAGGCGTGGCAGGCCGCCGCGCCGACCTTCAACTCCAAGATCCTCGGCCCGCACTTCGAGGACCTCGCCCGCGCCTTCACCCGCCGCTACGCCCACACCCTGCTCCCCGGCGGTCTGCCGGGCCCGGTCGGCACCACCGAGGTGGCCGACCCGGCGGCCCGCACCAGACACGAGGTCGACGTCATCGCCCTGGCCCTGGGCGAGCGCCCGCAGGCCCCCTGCGCCCGGATCGCCCTCCTCGGCGAGGCCAAGGCCACCGCCGCCCGCCGCGGCACCGGCGACCTGCAGCGCCTGGAGCACATCCGCACCCTGCTCACCGATCAGGGCCACGACACCGCAGGCACGATGCTGGCCCTGTTCTCCCTGCACGGCTTCTACCCGGACCTGGTCGAGGCCGCGGCCGGCCGTGACGATCTGCTCCTGGTCGACCTGGCGACTCTCTACGGGATCGGTTGACCCGAAGCTTCGATGCGATAGCCGCATGATCTGCTGGACAGTGCTTGGTGTGCCGTGGCCGACGAGGTGCAGGAGCTTTGAGCCGGCACGTCGGAAGCGGCCAGTGGCTTCAGCAGATTCTTGCGAGGAACCCCAGGGCTTCAGCCCTGGGAGGAATCGCATCTTCGTGGTCGCGGCGCGGAGCGCCGCGGTATCGCTCGTGCGGGCCCGGCCGCGGAGCGGGCGGGTGGTGTGTCCGGTGGGGCCGTGCTGCTGTGCCGGTGTGGGTTCACTCGGCCGGGTGATGCCAGGTGAACGTGCGGTGGCCGGCCGTACGGGTGTGTAGGTTCGGTGATCGTGAAGCTGGTGGTGCAGGTCAGATTGGTGCCGACGCCGGTGCAGGCGGCGGCGCTGGAGGTGACCCTGCGGGCCTGCAACGAAGCGGCGACCTGGGCGAGTGAGGTCGCCTTCGAGAAGGGCGTGAAGCGGAACTTCGCGCTGCGTGAGCACACCTACACCGAGATCAAGGCCCGGTGGAACCTGGGTGCGCAGGCCGCCCAGCACGTCATCAAGAAGGTATGCGACGCCTACGCCACGCTGCAGGCCAACGCGAGGGCCGGGAATCTGGGCCGGCCGGGCTCGAAACGCTACCGCGGGGCGGTGGAGAAGCCGGTCGTCTTCCGGCCGCAGGGCGCGCAGCCCTACGACGACCGGATGCTGTCCTGGCAGACCGACCGGCGTCGGGTCTCGATCTGGACGACTTCCGGGCGGGTAAAGGACGTGGCGTTCACTGCCTCCCCGGAGCAGCTGGCGACCCTGGCCCTCTACCGCAGGGGCGAGTCCGATCTCGTCCACCGGGACGGCAGGTGGTTTTTGAACGCCACCTGCGAGGTGCCCGAGGCGCCGCTGAACACGGAGCCGGTGGATTTCCTCGGCATCGACCTGGGCATCGTGAACATCGCCACCACCTCGGACGGCGAGATCATGGCCGGCCGGGGACTCAACCGGATCCGGGCCCGCGAGCGCGGCCTGCGCGCCAAGCTGCAGCAGAAGAACACCCCGTCCGCGAGGCGGCGGCTGAAGAAGCGCCGGGGCAAGGAGGCCCGGCGGGCCCGGGACATCAATCACAAGATCGCGAAACATGTGGTGGCCGAGGCAGAACGCACCGGCCGCGGAATCGCCCTGGAGAATTTGACGGGCATCCGCGGACGGGTACGGCTTCGCAGGCCCCAACGGGCCACCCTGCACTCCTGGGCCTTCGCCCAGCTGGGGGCGTTCATCGCGTACAAGGCCCGCCGGGCGGGGGTACCGGTGGTGCACGTCGATCCGGCGTACACCTCCCGCACCTGCGCCGAGTGCGGGCACCTCGACCGGGCGAACCGGGTCTCCCAGGCCCGGTTCGCCTGCCGGGCCTGCGGATTCGTTGATCACGCGGACCGGAACGGCTCCCGCAACATCCGCGCGAGAGCGTGGGCGTCGTGGCGACGCGGGGCGCAGTCAACCGCCCCAGACCCACCGACCGGACCGGGACGTGGGACAGGACGCAAACGCAGCACCACCGCCAGTGGCGCCCGTTCTGCAAACCCGGGACTTCAGTCCCGGGTCCGTTGACGCACCATGCGCTTTCGGTTGGTCTCTTCCGGGATCCGCTCAGGCTGACACTTTTTCGATGACGTACCACGTGGAGTGCGTGGCGATTCTGGAACCGCCCGCCAAGGGCGCCTGGCCTGCGGGTTCTTCTGGTCCGCCGGCTACGGGCTTGACCTTGACATGGTGGCAAGGTGTCCCCTGGGTGCAGGAGGTGGTTTCGATCAACCCGAGTAACGGAACCCCGCGAAACGCCCGTGTGATCGGCGCCCTGAGCGCCGGGGACGCGTCGATCCGGCTGCAGGCGGCCCTGGCGGCCGGCTCGACCCCCGACGCCGTCTTCCTGGAGGCGCTCGTCGAGCGGTGCGCGGTCGAGCCGGACTTCTTCGTGCGGGACATGCTCTCCTGGGCGCTGACCCGTCTCCCGCCGGAGATCACCCTGTCCCGGATCCGCCGGGAACTCGCCTCCGAGCGGGCTCAGGCCCGCAGCCAGGCGCTGCACACGCTCTCCAAGATCGGCGAGAGGAGCGCGTGGGTCTGGATCACGCGCGACCTGCTGCGCGACGCCGACGACGAGGTCGCGCGGACCGCGTGGCGGGTCGCGGTCGTCCTCGTGCCCGAGGACCAGAAGGGTGACCTGGTCGACGAACTGGCCGGGCAGCTCGGCCGCGGTGACCGAGAGGTGCGGCTGAGCCTGAGCCGGGCCCTCGTCGAGCTCGGCGAGGTGACCGAGCCCGCCCTGCAGAAGGCCGCGGCGAGCCCCGACCCGGCGGTGGCCACGCACGCCCGTGCCACCGAGCTGCTCCGGCAGAACCCGGAGACCGGTTTCGACGCGGCCGTCGAGGAGGCGAAGCGGGTTGTCGCACTCGGCCCGGAACGAGCCGCTGCCGCCGCGGCTGCGGCTGCGCCGGGAGTCGCGGGGACCGTGGAGACCGCCGAGCCTGGGGAGACGACCGGGCTGATGGAGGGTGCTGAGGCCGCGAAGGTTGCCGCGGAGGCCGCTGAATGCTGATCGGTGAGGTGGCCCGCCGCTCGGGGGTGAGTACCCGGATGCTCCGGCACTACGACGCCCTCGGGCTGGTGCGGCCGACCGGTCGTACCGTCGGCGGCTACCGTGAGTACTCCGCCGAGGACGTCCGCAGGATCTTCCACGTGGAGAGCCTGCGGTCCCTCGGGCTCTCGCTCAAGCAGATCGGGCGCGCGCTGGAGGACCCCGCCTTCACGCCGTCCGACCTGGTCAGCGACCTCATCCGGTGGACGGAGGACCGCCTGGAGCGGGAGCAGGAGCTGCTGGAGCGGCTCCGCGCCGTCGACGCGTCGGCGCCCACCGGCTGGCAGGACGTCCTGCGCATCGTCGAACTCATGCAGGGGCTCGACTCGACCAGCGCCGCGCGCAGGCAGCAGGCCGTGCTGGCCCGGCCGGGGAGCGCGCCGGTTCCCGCCGAGCTGCTGGCCGGGGCGGTCCTGGCCGAAGCCGACCCCCATGTCGCCGGCGCCCTGCGCTGGGCGCTCGCCCGGTCGGGTGGCGACGGCGTGGCGGCACTGGCCGACGGCGTGTACTCGCAGGACGCGGACGTCCGGCGGCGCGCGGTGCTGGCGATCGCCGAGATGGCCGAGGCCCCGGGTGCGGCCGCGGTGCTCGCGGACGCACTCGGGGACCCGGACACGACGGTGCGCAGGCACGCCGCTCTGGCCCTGGGCAGGCGGGGGGTGACCGCGACCGTGCCGACACTCGTCGGCATGGTGGTCGAGGGGTCCCACGACGTCGACGCGGCGGAGGTTCTGGCAACGCTGTCCCGGGACCCCGGGTGCGCGCACCGGATCATGACCGCACTGGCCGACGAACTCGCCGCGCCCACCGCGGACTCCGCGACGCGGATACGTCTGGCCCAGGCACTGGTCGAGCTGCCGGGGGCCGGCGTGCGGGAGGTCCTGCGTCAACTGGCCCGAGACGACGATCCCGCCGTCGCCCTCGTCGCCTCGGCCTTCGTCACGGTTCTCGACGAGCGGTCCCCCGAAGAGCGAGGAGAAGAGGATTCCTGAAGGCGTACGGCCGAGGCGCTGCGGTACCCCGTCTCCACGGTGTGCAGCCGTGGGACCGGAGACGGCGACCGCTTTCTCGCGACCATCGCTTCCCCCTTTTCGGTGACGGCTCTCGGCGAATCACCCTCGTTGCTCCGGGGTACGCCTCAGGTCACGGGCGTGTGCTCCTACGTGCCCCGGCTGCGATCCGAGCAGTTTCAAAGGGGAAGGCACGTAGGCGTGTTGGCAGGCAAGACGGCACTGGTGACGGGTGCGAGCAGGGGGATGGGGCGGGGCATCGCGCGGCGGCTGGCGCAGGACGGCGCCCTGGTGGCGGTGCACTTCCGCGAGAACGAGAGCGCGGCCGAGGAAACCCTCGAGGCGATCCGGGACAGCGGCGGACGCGCTTTCGCGGTGCAGGCGGACCTCGGCGCACCGGGGGGAGTGGAGGGTCTGTACGACCGCTTCGACGCCGGAGCGACGCGGTACGGCACGGGCCCGGGCCTGGACGTACTCGTCAACAACGCCGGCGTCAGCGGGTCCGCCCGCATCGGCGAGGTGACGCCCGAACTCTTCGACCGGATCTTCGCGGTGAACACCAAGTCCCTGGTGTTCACGACGCAGCAGGCCCTGAAACGCATGCCGGACGGGGGCCGCGTCGTCAACATCTCGTCGGCGGTGACCCGTGTCGCCTATCCGGAGTCCCTCGTCTACTCCATGAGCAAGGGGGCGGTCGACACCTTCACCCTGGCGCTGGCCAAGGAAGTCGGGGGGCGCGCCATCACGGTGAACTGTGTCCGGCCCGGATTCGTCGAGACGGACATGAACGCGGAAAAGCGACGTACGAAGGAAGCGGCGGCGGAACTGGCGTCCTTGTCCGTCTTCGGACGGCTGGGGCAGCCGTCCGACGTGGCCGACATCGTCGCCTTCCTGGCGTCCGAGTCGTCGCGGTGGATCACCGGCCAGTGCATCGACGCCTCGGGCGGATCCCGGCTGTGACGGCTCGCGCTCCCACGGCGTGGCCACGGTGCTGACCCGGGCGGGGAACGGCGAGGCGCGGAGGGCTCAGCCCGGGGCTCAGTCCGGGGGCTCAGTCCGGCAGCGCGGGACGTTTCCAGGCGGTGACGTACCGCCGGGGCCTGCCGACGAGGTCGGGTTCGAAGGCCGGTAGGTCTGGGGCCGGCCGGTCTGGAGCTGGAGTTGCCCGCCGAGGAGAGGGACAGAGGGGCCGCAGCGATGCCGACGGCATCTCCGCCCCGTTCCGGCCCGACAGCATCAAGATCTACACGGAGACCACACCCTGGACCGGCTGCTGTCTCGGCCGCGGGAGGACAGGGGCGACCTCGCGCCGGACTTCCAGCGCCGGGCCGGCATCTGGAGCGATCGCGCGGTGGTCCGGCTCGTCTCCGGCGTCCTCACCCTCGTGCCACACCGCCGCCTGCCCGCGCTGCGAGCCGGCGCGGGCGGCTGCTGGACGATGGCCACCGGCGGCTGGGTCACGGCTGCTCCGGTCCGACACCCGCGTACAGTCCGGGACGCCGGTCCGCGTGCACGTCGTTGAGTTCGCTGATGGACTTGTCGCGCGCTTCGGCGAGGTCGAGCGTCGCGGTGACGATCGTCGCCTCGCCCAGGCGCAGCGCCGTCACCGGGTAGCCGTCGGCGTCGACGATCACGCTGCCGCCGAGCCACTCCTGTCCTCGTTCGACACCGGTGCGGTCGGCGACCGCGACGAACATGCGGTTGACCGAGGCGTCCGCCTGCACCCGGACGATCTCGCCGGGGCGCTCGCCCTCCGGTCGCGGGTACAGCGGCCAGTTCACCGGTCCGCACAGCAGTTCGGCTCCCTCGAGCGCCGCCCTGCGCACCCACTCGGGGAATTCGAGGTCGTAGCAGACCATCATCCCGATACGGCCGTACGGGGTGTCGACCACCGGCGGCGGCGCCGCACCCGGCGTGAAGCCCCGGGTCTTCTCGGCGTTCCACAGATGCGCCTTGCGGTACACGGCACGGAGCCCGGTCTCGTCGATCAGGACACTCGCGTTGTGCACCTGGCCGTCGGTGCCGAGTTCCGCGAAGCCGCTCACGATCACCAGCCGCAGCCGGGACGCCAGGGCCTCCCACTCCCTGATCGTCTCGCCGTCGAGCGGCTCGGCTGTCGAGCGCAGTTCCTCGAGGTCGTCGAAGACGTACCCAGAGTTGGCCAGCTCCGGCAGGACCACGACGTTCGCGCCCCGGTCCGCCGCGGACAGGACCGCCTCGCGGATCCGCTCCCGGTTCTCCGGTACGCGGCCGACCTGCGGCGCGAGCTGGCAGCAGGCGACCGTGACGGCAGACGCCTCGGTCATGGCCGGTGACGGCTGCGACGGGGCCGGGGTCATCGGTTCGATCCTTCCAGTTCGGCTTCGCCCAGTTCGGCTTCGCCCAGTTCGACTTCGCCCTCCATGCGGGCGTCGGCACCGTGGTCGAGGTGGCGCGAGAAGACCAGGTAGAGGATGCCGGAGACGAAGAGCCCGACGACGAACGAGAAGTCGGCCCCGCCGAGCAGTTCCGCGACCGGTCCCACGTAGAAGCTGGTCGAGAAGAACGGGATCATCGAGAGGAACCCGAGGAGGTACGCGAGCACACCCTGCCACGCCCAGCGCCCGTAGATGCCGTTCGGCTTCAGGATTTCCCCGATCGCGTACCGGCCGCGGCGCACGAAGTAGAAGTCGACGAGGTTGACCGAGGTCCACGGCACCAGGAAGTAGAGCATCAGCAGCACGAAGGTGTTGAAGCTGCCGATGTAGTTGTCGGGGATCAGCAGTGCGACGAGGAGCGAGCCGAGGCCGACCGCGGTGAGTCCGACGACGCGCAGCCGGACCGTCGGGCTGACCTTCTTGAAGCCGTCGACGGCACTGGTTCCGGTCAGCATGGCTCCGTAGGCGTTGACACCCATGATGGAGATCAGCGCGAGCACCGAAACGATCACGGCTATGGTGCCGAATCCGGGGAAGACCAGGTCACCGACCTGCCGCACCGCCAGGATCGGGTCGGGGTCCGGCAGGTAGCTGGCCAGGATCGCGCCGAGCGACATCAGCCATACGGCGGAGCACGTGGCGCCGGCGTAGACCGAGCCGATCAGCTTCTTCGCGGGCGCGTTCGCCGGAAGGTAGCGGGTGTAGTCGGAGACGTACACCGAGTAGCTGATGTTGTACCCGGCGGCGAGCGAGATCTGCACCAGGAAGGCCGTGGTGTCCCAGCCCGCCGTGGCCGCCGGTGCGTCCACCGCGGGCGGCGTCGAGGAGAAGTGCACGATGGCCACGACCGTGATGATCGCGAACACGACGATGAGCAGATACGTCAGCCACCGCTGCACGAAGTGCAGCAGATCGTGCCCGACCACCGCGATGACGATCGACGCGGCGATGAGCACGGGGTACCAGAACAGCTTGGCGTCGGGCAGGACGAGTCCGATGCCCTGCGCCGCCAGGATCGTGTCGAAGACGAGGAAGCCGACGTAGACGAAGACGGTCGCCGCGAACGGCACGACGGCACCGCGGCTGCCGAACTGCGCACGCGACTGGATCATCTGCGGCAGGCCCATCCGGGGCCCCTGGTTGGCGTGGAACGCCATGAAGAAGGTGCCGAAACCGACGCCGAGCACCACGGCGAGCACGCTGAATCCGAGACTCAGCCCCATGGCGGGTCCGACGAAGCCGGCGACCATGGTCGGCAGCACGAAGTTGCCGGTGAACCAGAACGGCCCCTGATGCCACACCTTGCCGTGGCGCTCGGATGCGGGGACGTAGTCGATCGAGTGCTGCTCGATCACACCTTCGCGACGGGGCGCGGTTTCGGGTGAAGACATGGCGGTCCTCTCAGGGCAAGCGGGCTGCGGGGCCGATGCCGGCCTCGGGAGGGCCCAGGGGGCTTCGACGGGGTTCATCGGAACCCTCTGGTGCTCCGCTCAGGAAAGTCACCTATACGAAACAGATGATGCATATTAGGCAACCCGTAAGTCCCGGTAGTGTGACCTGCGCCCACCCCACTGTCAAGGTTCGCCGACAGGTCGATCGTTCACTGCGAGGACTCCATGAAGGCGCTGCATCCGAAGCCGTCCGCGCTCCCGGTCCGCGTCGGCGCGCGCCTGCGGGCCTGCCGCCAGGCGCAGGGCCTCACCATCGAGCAGGTCGCGGCGGCCACCAGCCTGACCAGGGGATTCATCAGCCGCGTCGAGCGGGACGAGACCTCACCGAGCGTCGCCACCCTGGTCACGCTCTGTCAGGTCCTGTCGCTGCCGGTGGGGTCGCTCTTCGAGGACGCCGACACCGAGGTGATACGCCTGGGTGACGCACCCCAGATCAACATGGGTGGCCGCGGGGTCCTCGACCGCATGGTCACCCCGCGCGGCCAGTCGAAGGTCCAGGTGCTGCGCTCGCACCTCGACGCCGGCGCGAACGGCGGAGACGACCTCTACACGATCAACTGCGACGTGGAGGTCATACACGTCATCGCGGGAGAGGTCACCGTGCTCTTCACGGGCCGCACCGAGACTCTGACGGCCGGTGACACCCTCACCTTCTCCGGCCGCGAACCCCACAACTGGCGCAACAGCGGCGACTCGGTCGCCGAGGTGCTCTGGACGTTCGTCCCCGCCCCGTGGAGCGGCTCGCGCTAGCCCGCCGAGCAGCCGCCGGCGAGAACTGCACCGGGCGCGATCGCTGCTCTTCGTCGCGGCGGCCCGCTGCCCGTGACGCACTCGCCCTCACCTGGTACGGCGGGCCGAGTCGCTTCCTGACGTGTGTTCAGGACTCCCGCGTGAGCTCGGGAACGGGGTGGAGGAATCCGCCGAGATGACCCCTGCCGGCGTCGAGGCGGTGACGCAGGCGCCGGACAAGCTCGTGGAGTGGGGGAACCTGCGGGCCGACCCGGATCACGCGCGGGTGACGGCGGCGGAGGACTTCTGACGTCGGCGGTTCGTCTGCCGGCTCACCCGCGCCCGGTGAGGCGGCCGAGGCGGCGCTGGGGACGTACGACGAGGTGCTGGGGCGGCGAGGGGAGCTCCGGGCGGTCGCGCTGCACGACATCGTCACGCAGCTGCGGGCGCTGCTGGTGATCGCCGCGGAGGAGGAGCCCGACCCGGCCGAACAGGTCGTGCCGGCCGCCGCCGGTCCCGAAATCGTCGCCGCCGGGAGCACGTTCACCCTGGAGCGGCGCGACGAGCGCCTCGACCTCGCGGCCGTCGTCCGCCTGCTGTGCGGAGCCGGGCAAGGGCGGCTGGTTCGCCGTCCGTCAGGTCGTCGATCACCGGGGTGGTGATCAGGTCCGGGCACTCGGCGAGAAGGCGGCTGCCACGGATGCCGGGAGCAAGAGTCTCCCGCGGGGGCGCGGTCACGTGCGGGTGCCGTCCGTGGCGCGGTCGCCGTCGGCGCGGCGGGCGTCAGGCTGGTGGCCGCGGCGGGCGTCGCGGTCGAAGATGCCCAGGATCTCGCAGGGCCCGCCCTCGGCGCCGATGGCGTGCGGCAGCATGGTGGGGAACTCGGCGGCCTGGTTCGTCTCGACGCGGAAGCGGCGGTGGCCCAGCATCAGGACCGCGGTGCCGGACAGGACGACCAGCCATTCCCGGCCGGGATGGGCGCGCATGCGGGCGGGGTTGTCCGGCGGCGGCTCGGTCATCCGCTGCCGCACCACGGTGATGCCCGGGTCGCCCTTCACCGGCCAGCGCATCAGGCTGTGCGCGTTGTCGATCATCGGGCTGATGATCACGTCGTCCGAGGCGGTCTCCACGAGCTGGTCCAGGGTGGTGTCCAGAGCACGGGCCAGCGTGGCGAGCTGGTCCAGGGCCAGGCGGCGTCGGCCGTTCTCGATGCGGCTCAGCGAGGACTGACTCAGGTTCGCCCGGGTGGCCAGTTCCTCCAGGGACCAGCCCTGGGCGACCCGCAGGGCGCGGATGCGTTTGCGTACGAGGCTGTCCAGCTCGTCATTGTCTTGCTCCATGGGCAAGATTATATGCCTCTAGTGCAAAGTGGGCCTAGCGTCATGAGCACGGGCCCCGCACCGTCCGGGGCCCGCCCTCGCACGTCCCTCTTCCGCTCAGCCACCGGATCCGCTCCGGCGCCGAGCCCTGCCCGTACGCCTTCTTCCGAGAGGAACCCATGAGTACGAACCGGCCCCTCCAGGGGACAGTCGCCCAAGCACCGGGCGGAGGCGCACCGGACCCGCGCCGACTGCGCACGATCCTGGTCGCCGTCTCGGTGGCGCTGATGGCCGTCATCGCCTCGGTGTCCGGCCTGAACGTGGCCCAGACCGACCTGGCCGTCGAGTTCGGCGCCTCCCAGGGCACGATCGTGTGGATCATCAACATCTACACCCTGACCCTGGCCGCCCTGCTGCTCCCGCTCGGCGCGCTCGGCGACCGGCTGGGCCGCAAACCGATGCTGGTCACCGGCCTCATCGTGTTTCTCGCCGCGAGCGTCCTCGCGGGCCTGGCCCCCTCGGCCGGGATCATGCTCGCCGCCCGCGTCCTGAGCGGCGTCGGCGCGGCGATGATCATGCCCATCACCCTCGCCGTGATCACCTCCACCTTCCCCGAAGAGGAACGCGGCAAGGCGATCGGAGTCTGGACCGGCGTCGCGGGCGGCGGCGGCATCCTGGGCATGTTCCTCTCCGCCCTGCTCGTGGACGTCGCCAGCTGGCGCTGGCTGTTCGTGCTGCCCGTCGCGCTCATCCTCGTGGCACTCGCCATGACGCTGCGTTCGGTCCCCGACTCCCGTGAGCATGCCGGACACCCCTTCGACACCGTCGGCGCGCTGACCTCCGTCGTCGCCGTGGTCGGCCTCGTCTTCACGCTCCAGGAGGGCCCCGAGCGCGGCTGGACCGCCCCGGCCACCCTGATCGCCCTGGCCGTCGGCGTCCTCGCCGGCGTCGTCTTCGTGGCCTGGGAGCTGCGCCGTCGTGATGCCTCCCTGCTGGACGTGCGGTTGTTCCGGGAACGCCGACTGGCGAGCGGTTCCCTCACGCTGCTGGTGGTCTTCGGTGTCCAGGCGGGTATCGCCGTGGTCCTCTTCCCGTTCCTGCAGGCCGTACTGGGCTGGTCCGGGTTGCTGTCCACGCTCGCGCTGATGCCCATGGCCGTGCTGATGATGGCGACCTCCGGCCTGGCTCCCCACCTGGCCGCGCGCATCGGAGCCCGCCCGACCGTGGCCACGGGTGTCGCCCTGGGCGGTGCCGGGCTCGCCCTCATGGCCGGGTTCGTGTCCGTCGACGGCGGCTACCTGTCCATCCTTCCGGGCATGGCCGCCATGGGCCTCGGCACGGGGCTGGCGATGACGCCTTCCACCGAGGCCATCACCGACTCCCTGCCGCGGCGGAAGCAGGGCGTGGCCTCCGCGCTCAACGACGTCACCCGTGAGTTCGGCACCGCGCTCGGTGTCGCCGTGCTCGGCGCGCTGCTGTCGGCCGGTTACCGGAACTCGATCGACGACCGACTGTCCGGCATCCCCCAGGACACCGCGGACACCGCCCGCGAGGGCATCGCCAACGCCGTCGAGGCCGCGGGCGGCGCGGGCACGAAGGAGGAGGCGCTCGTGCACGCCGCCCAGCAGTCCTTCGTGGACGGCTGGCAGCAGGCCATGTGGGTGGGCGCCGCCGTCATGGGCGTCATGTTCTTCCTCCTTCTCGCCCCCGGCCCGAAGAGCACGGCCCCCGCCGATGGTACCGATGCCGATATCGATGCCCGTGGCGACACAGCAGTCGCGGCCGAGGAGGAGGCCGGCACCGAGACCGTCACGGCCGGGTGAACCGGTCCGCAGACGAACGGCTCTGACGGGGCGTCAGGCGCCGTGGTGGTGACGCCTGACGCCCTCGCGTCCGCCGAAGGGCCCCCGGGCCCGAGAGCCGGAAGCCGACCTGTGGACGGCTCAGCCGGATACCGCCGGGTCGAGCACGAGTACCGGAGGTTCTGTCTTGGCCCTGACCTCCTCGACGGTGACGTCCGGGGCCAGTTCGACCAGGCGCAGGCCGCCGGGGGTGACGTCCAGGACGCACAGGTCGGTGATGATCCGCTGGACGACTCCCTTGCCGGTGTAGGGCAGGGAGCACTCCTCGACGATCTTGAAGCTGCCGTCCCGGGCCACGTGTTCCATGAGGACCACGACCTTCTTGGCGCCGTGCACCAGGTCCATGGCCCCGCCCATGCCCTTGACCATCTTGCCGGGGATCATCCAGTTGGCGATGTCGCCGGTGGCGGAGACCTGCATCGCGCCGAGGACGGCCGCGTCGATCTTGCCGCCGCGGATCATCCCGAAGGACAGGGCGGAGTCGAAGAAGCTCGCGCCGCGGCGCACGGTCACGGTCTCCTTGCCGGCGTTGACGAGGTCGGGGTCGACCTCGCCCTCGGTCGGGTAGGGGCCCGTGCCGAGGATGCCGTTCTCCGACTGCAGCACCAACTCCACGTCGTCCGGCACATGGTTCGGGATGAGGGTCGGGAGGCCGATGCCGAGGTTGACGTAGTCGCCGTCCTCGAGCTCCCGGGCCGCGCGTGCGGCCATCTGCTCACGCGTCCAGCTCATGCGCGTGCCCCTTCCTCACTCATGCCCGTACCGTCCTCTTCTCGATGCGCTTCTCGGCGGCCTGCTCCGGGGTGAGGGCGACGACCCGGTGGACGTAGACGCCGGGGACGTGGACCTCGTCGGGGTCGATGTCGCCGGGTTCGACCAGGTGCTCGACCTCGGCGACGGTGGTCCGGCCGCACATCGCCGCGAGCGGGTTGAAGTTGCGGGCCGCGTCCTTGAAGACGAGGTTGCCGTGCCGGTCGCCCTTCCAGGCCCGCACCAGTCCGAAGTCGGCCACGATCGCGCGCTCGAGCACGTGGTCGAGGCCGTCGAAGGTCGCCACCGGCTTGGCCGGGGAGGTGAGTTCGACGCTGCCGTCGGCCGCGTACTTCCAGGGCATACCGCCCTCGGCGACCTGGGTGCCCACGCCGGTACGGGTGTAGAACGCCGCGATGCCGGAGCCGCCGGCCCGCATCCGCTCCGCGAGCGTGCCCTGCGGAGTCAGCTCGACCTCCAGTTCCCCGGCGAGGTACTGCCGGGCGAACTCCTTGTTCTCCCCGACGTACGACGCCACCACCCGGCGCAGACGGCCCGCGCCGAGCAGGATGCCCAGTCCCCAGTCGTCGACGCCGGCGTTGTTTGACACCGTCTCGAGCCGGTCGGTGCCGGTCTCCAGCAATGCCTGGATCAGCACGGCCGGGATGCCGCACAGTCCGAAGCCGCCCACCGCGAGGGTGCTGCCCGAGGGGATGTCGGCGACCGCCTCGGCGGCCGAGGCCACGACCTTGTCCATCACGCCACCACCCCTGCGGCCGGAGCGAGATGGTCGCGCAGCGCCCCGGGGACCGGTGCCGGGCGGCCGGTGGCATCCACGTGCACGACGGCGTGTGCGCCGCGTACGCAGACACCGGCCGGGCCGGTGACCGTCCAGGTGTAGGTGATCGAGCTGTTCCCGATGCGGTCGAGTTCGAGGTTGACCGTGTACGCGTCACCGGCCGTGAGCGGTCGCTCGTACGTGGCCGACGTGGAGCGGCGGGGGAACCGGCCGATGTCGACGTCCGGGAGCACCGAACGGTAGAACGCGTGCTCGGTGTTCTCCGCCCACCGGTACGCGGCGGTGTGGTGGAACCGGCCGGAGGCGTCGGTGTCGGAGAAGGCGACGACGCCGGACGTGCTGTGGACGCTCATGCCGGCACCTCGTCGAGCTGCTTGAGCCCCAGCATCTCGCGCGCCTCGCTCGGGGTGGCGATCTCGTGGCCGAGTTCGCGGATGATCCGCACGGCGCGCTCGGCCAGCTCCAGGTTGGTCGCGAGCCGGCCGCGCGAGTAGTAGAGGTTGTCCTCGAGGCCGACCCGCATGTGGCCGCCGAGCAGCAGGCCGTGGGTGGTCGCCGGCAGCTGGGTCGGCCCGATGCCCGAGACCCCCCACACCGTGCCTTCGGGAAGGTGTTCCACGAGCATCTGGAGGATCTTGGGGGTGTACGGCAGGGCGCCCTGGAAGCCGCGCTGGCCGCCGAGCACGATGTTGCAGTAGTACGGCCGGGAGTCCAGGCCCTCGGCGGTCAGGGTGGTGAAGTCGGACAGGATGTGCCCGAGGTTGAAGACCTCCCACTCCGGTTTGATGCCGCGCCTGGTCATCTCCTCCAGCAGCCAGCGGGAGCGCTTCGGCGTCGTGGTGACGAGGTACTCGCGTTCGGCGGTGCCGGCCGTGATGGTGTGCGAGTCGAGGGTGGCCATCTCGCAGCCCACGCCCTCGATGCCCTTGATCCGTTCGCTCCAGTCGAGTTCCCAGAGCTCGTCGCTCAGCCGCACCGGCATGTCGCCGTGGATGCCGCCGCCGGTGGAGTTGTTGATGACGATGTCGGTCCGGGCCCGGATCAGGGAGTTGATCTCGGAGTAGACCTCGGGGTCGCAGGTGGCCAGGCCGTCCGCGCGGCGGGCGTGGACGGCCACCACGCTGGCGCCGACCTCCCAGCAGCGGGCCACGTCGTCGGCGATCTCCTGCGGGGTGACGGGCAGGTGCGGACTCTGCTTCTTGGTGGCCATGCCACCGGTCGGGGCGATGGTCAGGATGATCTTGCGGCTCATCGGGGGTCTCCAGCGGTCGTGCCGGTGTGTGCGAGTGAGGCGAGGCCAAGTGCGGCGAGGTCGAGGTCGAGGTCGTGGAAGGGCTCCTGGTCGCTCAGGTGCACGTCGACCGCGAGCAGGGCCCCGGTCCGCGGGCAGGCCCAGCCGGTGACCGCCAGATCGGCGTGGAGGGTCGCGCCGACGGACGGCGGCAGGGACAGGGCGAACCGGTGGGCTCCCTCGCGCCATCTGGTGGAGCCGGAGGAGAGCACGACCCCCTCGGGGGTGCGCACCTGGAACTGTGCGGTGTCCGTGTCCCGGACGAGGAGGAGCCGGTCGCCCAGCCGTACCGCGTCGTCGGGAACCGCCTCGGTGACCGCCGACGGGTCCGTGACGGCGGCCGGTTCGACACCCAGCCGGGCGGCGCGCCGCTCCCTGCGAGCGGCAGTGGTGGCGGCCGCGTCGACCGACGTGCCGTTCCCGCCGGTCCCGCCGCCCCCGGAGAGGACCACGCCGTAGGTCTCCCGTGCCTCCTCCGGTGTGACCAGGCCGTAGTGGATGTCGTCCAGGACGTCGGCGGGGTCGCGGTCGAGCGGGTCGCCGATGCCGCCGCCGCCCTGCCAGGTCACCTCGAACAGGTCCTCCGGAGTGATCGGGAAGGAGCCCGGCTTGGGCCCGAGGTCCCGGGGCTGTTCCCCGCCGGCCCGGAAGCGCTGGCTGACCATGGCGCCGGGCAGGCCGCCGCCGAGCCCGACGGAGTTGGGCACCTCGGCGCCGTGCGTCATCACGAGCGCCTCGGCCTGAGGCACGGAGACGGTGATGCCGACCTCGGCCGCGAGACCGCCGCGGCGGCGACCGGCGCCACCGGTGCCGGGGGCGAGACGCCGGTAGTGGTAGAAGAGCGGGGTCTTCTGCTCGTTGACCTCCACGTCGGCGATCGACGGGCACGGGGCGTTGATCGGTCCGGCGGCGTTCTGCCCGTCGTGGTCGGCGAAGGCGCCGAAGCCCCCGGCGAGCGGGTCCATCAGGTGCAGGCCGAACACCTTGCCGTGCCGGTCGCGGCCGGAGAGGTTGAAGGTCGCCATCGTGCCGCTGCTGACGGCCTGGGCACGGTGCGCGTACTTCGGCGAGGCGAGCAGCAGCCGGTTCAGCGCCGCGGAGACGACGTTGCTGACCGTCCAGACGGCCTCGACGGTGGCCGACCCCACCGGCGCCGGTGGTACGGCGGTGCAGACCAGTCCGTCCGGCGCCGAGATCTCCACCGGGCGCAGCAGGCCCTCGTTCCACGGGATGCCGAAGCCCAGGGTGGGGATCACCGCGCCCGCCACACCGCCGACGAGGCCGGCGCGGGAGGAGTTCACGAAGCCGTTGGCCTGAGGTGAGGAACCCGAGAAGTCGAAGTGCAGGCTGTCACCGCGCTTCGTCAGCACGCAGTCGATGACGAAGAGGAGGTTCTGCTTGCCGTCGTGCTCGAGGAAGTCACGGGTGTGGACGACTCCGTCGGGCAGTTCGCGCAGGCGTGCGCGCACCAGGGCCTCGGCGTCGTCGACCATGGTGTGCATCACCGACAGCACGGTCGACTTGCCGTACCGGTGGGAGAGTTCGGTGAGGCGCTCGGCCGCGACGTTCAGGGTGGCGATGAAGGCCCGGATGTCGAGGCCCACTTCGGCCGGAAGGCGCGAGGCGGTGAGGATCATCTCCAGGACGTCCTCGCGCAGTTCACCGCCGTCGACCAGCTTGACGGCCGGGATGCGCAGCCCTTCCTGCCACACCTCGGTGGCCTTGGGAGACCACGAGGCGAAGTCCATGCCGCCGATGTCGGTCTCGTGCGCCATCACACCGGCCCACCCGAGCAGTTCGCCGTCCACGATCAGCGGTGCGCACATCTGTACGTCGTTCTGGTGCAGTGCGCCGATGAACGGGTCGTTGCCGATGATGCGGTCGCCGTCCTTGAGCTTGGTGCCGTTGCCCAGCAGGTGCCGGATCAGTGATCCCACGGGGGGCGCCTCGAAGGTCACCTGGTGCCCCATCGTGACGAACGAGCCGTCCGGAAGGTAGATGCCGGTGAAGAAGTCGCTCGCCTCGGTCACCGTCGGGCTGCCGCTGACGGACTGCAACGCGAGCCGCATCTGGTCGGTGATGGCGACGAGGCGGCTGCGCACGACCTGGCGGATCACCGGGTCCGTGGCGGCGCCGTCCAACGAGACGGGGGCGAGGTCGATTGCGGCGGTCATGTCAGTTCACCTTCACGTGGATGAGGCCGAGTGCGTCGGTGGTGGCGACCCCGCCCGGGGGGACCACCACGACGCAGCCGGGGAGCTGGACGAGCGCGGGACCGGCGATCTCCTGGCCGGCGGCCGGCCGACGGACCTCGTACACGGTGGTCTCGTCGGGCCGGTCGGCGTCGTCGAACACGACCGGACGCGTGCCGAGCCGGGTGAAGGGCTCGCCCGTACCGGGGCCGATGACCCCGGCCTCGGGCAGTGCCGCCACCGAGCGGACCGAGAGGATCTCGAACCCCGCCTCCCGGAAGCCGGATCCCTTGCCCCACAGCTGCTCGTACTCCTTCTCGAAGGTGAGGAGGAGATCCGCGACGGCGTCCCGGTCGGGGCGGGCGGCCACGGTGACGTCGACGTGGTGGGCCTGGCCGAAGTAGCGGATGGACGCCGTGTGGGTGACCGTGGCGCCATCGCGGCCGGGGTCGCGGTCCGGGGCGGCTTCGCGGTCCAGGGCGGCGTCGCGGTCCGGGACGCCCTCGCGGTCCGGGTCGGGGAGGGTCGCGAGAGCGCGCGCACGGGTGTCGGCGAGTGCCTCGGCGATGACCCGCGCGTCCTCGGCGCTCGGGCCGACCTCGGCGAGCACGCGCCGGTAACAGGTGCGGGAGGCCGTGGTCCTGAGGTCGGAGGTGCCGGCGCCGAAGGCCGACTGCGCGGTCGCGGTCGGCGGCACGATGAAACCGGCCAGGCCCGCCTCACGGCACAGGGCCCAGGCGTGCGCCGGACCCGATCCACCACCGGCGACCAGGGTGAACTCCCTCGGGTCGTGGCCGCGTTCGACGGTGACGGCGCGCAGCAGGTCGGCCATCGCGTTGTCGAAGACGACCCGGATCGCCCGGGCCGCCTCGACGGCGTTCAGCCCGAGGGGCGTCCCGACCTTGTCCGCGATGGCCCGCTTCGCGGCCTCGCGGTCCAGGACGATGCCCCCGCTGCCGAACTGCTCCGGGTCGAGCACCCCGAGGACGAGATCGGCGTCGGTGGTCGTCGGCTCGGTGCCGCCCTTGCCGTAGCAGACCGGGCCGGGCTCGGCACCGGCGCTGCGCGGCCCGACGCTGAGCACGCCGCCCTCGACCGCGGCGATCGAACCGCCGCCTGCGCCGATCGAGGCGATGTCGATGCTCGGCACGCGCATGTCGGCGCCGCCGAAGGTGACCTCGTCGCTCATCAGCGCGACGCCGCCCGCGATGACGCCGACGTCGAAGCTGGTGCCGCCGACGTCCATGGTCAGGACGTGCGAGGTGCCGAGTTCGGCCCCGAGCTTCTGGCCCGCCACGACGCAGGACGCCGGACCGGAGAGGAGGTTCGACACGGGCCGCTCGGTGACCGTCCGCGCCGGGACCACGCCACCGGCGCTCGTCGTCATCATGATGGGGGCAGTCATGCCGAGGGCGGCCAACCGCTCCTCGAGAAGGGTGAGGTAGTGCCCCTGGACCGGCCCGAGTGCCGCGTTCGCCACCGTGGTCGAGGCACGGGCGTACTCACCCACCGAGGGCGCGATCTCGTGGGAGAGGGAGACGAAGACGTCGGGCAGCTCCCGCTCGACCAGCCGGGCGACGGCGAGTTCGTGGGCGGGGTTCTCGGTCGCCCACAGGAGGCAGACGGCGACGGCCTCCACCCCGAGGTCCCGCAGCCGGCCGATCGCGTCGAGCACGCTGCTCTCGTCCAGGGGTGTGCGGACGATGCCGTCCGAGTCGATCCGCTCCGCGATCTCGACGACCTGGGTGCGGGGCACCAACGGCGGTACCTGGCCGCGCAGATGGTAGTCACCCAGGTCCAGGCCCTGCAGACCGGCCGTGCCGCGGCGCAGCCTGCCGATCTCCAGGACGTCGCCGAAGCCGGCGGTCGTGATGAGCCCGGTCCTCGCCGAGCGTCCGGTCAGCAGCGCGTTCAGGCCGACGGTGGTGCCGTGCCCGAACCGGGTGACCCGGGAGCACAGTTCGCCGGTGTCCAGGCCGACGGTCCCGGCGGCCAGGTGCACGGCGTTGATCACACCCGTCACCACGTCGGGCGTGGTCGGGGACTTGCACACCCAGGACTCGCCGTCCGGGGACCGCAGCCACAGATCGGTGAACGTGCCACCGACGTCGGTGCCGATCGCCCAACCGGAGGCGGGGGATGGAGAGTTCATGGCTCCCTTTCAGAGTCGGTCGGCGACCCAGTCGGCGATGTAGTGCGCGGGAACGGCCTCGTTGTCGGCGCCGGCGTGCGACGATCCGCCCTCGGCGCGGCTGAACACCTTGAAGTGGCGGTCGGGACTGCCCACGGCGTTCTCGTACTGGGGCACGGCGAACTCCATCGGGATCTGCCGGTCGTCCTCGCCGTGGGTGACGAGGAAGGGGACGGCGATCCGCTCGACCACCCCCTCCAGCGACATGCTCGGGGCGAAGGCCATGAAGTCCTCGAGGCTGTCCTTGCCGAACACCCACTGGACGTGGTCCCAGTAGTGCGGCACGGGGTTCTCGCCCTCGCGCCGGAGGCGGCGCTTCTGCAGCTCGCCCCAGTTGTAGTTGGCCCCCCAGACCGCACAGAGCTTGAACCGCTTCTCGAACGCGGCCGCGCGCGGGGCGTAGTAGCCGCCGAGCGAGACCCCGCTCATCCCGATGCGGGTGCCGTCGACGTCCGGCCGCGTCTCCAGGTAGTCGACCGCGGCGCTCGCCCAGCGCTCGCTGTCGTGGACCGCGGGCAGTCCGCGCTCGCGGAGCGAGGCGCCGGTACCCGGCTGGTCGACGCAGAGCGTCGCGATGCCGCGCCGCGCCAACTCCCTCGGCAGGCCCAGTCGGAACAGCATCTCCTTCATCGAGTCCAGGCCGTTGCAGAACACCATCACCGGGTAGCCGCTCACCGGGGGTTCGCCGTCGGCGGGGACGAACAGCGCCGGGTACGAGGTGCCCTCGTAGGGGACCTCGACGAACTCGGCGCGTTCCCCGCCGTGTTCGATGGCGAGCCGGCACGCCTCCACGGACTTGCAGTAGGCGGCCTCACGGGGCGCGTAGTGACGGCTCTGCATGCGCTCGGCGACCAGGTAGTAGACCGAGGCGCGGGCGTAGCGCGCACCGGCCGACAGCGGATGCCCCTCGGCGAGATCCCGCTCGGCCTGCCGGACGAGCCCGTCGGCGAATTCGCACCACGACTGGAAGAACTTCTCGGTGCCGGCGTCGTCACCGTCCCCCGCCGCGTCGACGAGCGGGGCACAGATCTGCTCGATCTCGCCGATCTGGCCACCGCAGTTCATGGCGATGCTGACCGACAGGCTCCAGACGTAGTTGGTCGGGAAGTAGCGGAACATGGTCACTTCCCCACGCGGTCGGCGGCACCGTTGCTGATCACGGCGCGGTTGAACACGCCCTGGTCGGCGATGATCGTCTGGCCGGTCATGGTGGTGTTGTGCCGGGAGGCGAGGTACGCGTACAGCGGCGCGTACTCCTCCGGGGTCGGCAGGGTGGGCAGGAGGGCGAGGGTGAGGAACTGCGACTCGAAGTCCTCCTTGGGGATGTCGGACTGCTTGTTGTTCTCCAGGCCGAGCGCGCGGGGCCCGCGCAGCTGGCTGTTGGCGATGCCCGACGGGGCGACGCCGTTGACCCGCACCTTGGGGGCGAACTCGAACGCGAGCTGGTTGACGACGCTGCGCACCGCGCCCTTGGCGGCGGTGTAGAAGAGGCCGCCGCCGTCGGCGGCGTAGGCCGCGGTGGAGGAGGTCAGCACGATGGAGCCGCCGGACTTCTCCAGATCGTCGAGGAAGACCTTGGCGGCCAGGATGTAGCCGAGCACGTCGACGTGGAACACCTCGTCGAACAGCGACCCGACCCGGTCGAGGGGCACGTCGCGCAGCGGGATGTTGCCGTCGAAGATGCCCTGGGCGCCGATGAGGGAGTCGAGGCGGCCGAAGCGGTCCAGGACCGCCTGCCGACAGGCGAGGAGGTCCTCGGTGCTGGTGACGTCACCCTGGACGAGCAGCACGTCGTCGCCGAACTCGGCCTTGAGGTCGGCCAGTTTGTCCGCGGAGATCTCCATGACGGCGACCTGGGCGCCCTCACCGAGGAAGTGGCGGGCGATCCCGAGGCCGAGGCCGGAGCCGCCGCCGGTGATGAGGACGACATGGTGGTCGAGCATCTGCATGGTGGGTCCTTGCTGAGGGGGGAGTCGACGAGAGGATCAGGCGGACGCCGCGGCCAGGGCGTCGTTCAGGGAGGCGCGGGAACGGAGCAGCTTCCGGTACGTCCGCAGGGCGCGGACGCGGCCGCAGACGGTGGCGCCGTGCAGTGCGTCGCCGGTGCCGTGCAGGACGACGAACTCGCCGGTGCCGAGGGAGCCTTCGACGACGATGTCGGTGTCGCCGGGCCGGCGTTCTCCGAGCATGTGGAGGGTCCGGCCGTACTGTTCGGTCCAGATGTACGGCACGGCGTCGTGGGGCGTGGCTTCGCCGCGTGCGATGTTGAGACCGACCTGCCGGCCCTGCTCGATGGCGTGCGTCCAGTGCTCGAAGCGCCGGGGGCGGCCGGGGAGCGGGTCCCGGCGGGCGGCGATGTCCCCGGCTGCCCACACCCTCTCGACGTTCGTCCGCCCGGCCGCGTCGGTGACGACGCCGTGGTCGAGTTCGACGCCGGAACCGATCAGCCAGTCGGTGGCCGGCTCCGTACCGACTCCCGCGAGGACGCTCGTGGCCTGCCGTGTTCGCCCGTCGGCGAGATGGACGTCGTAGCCGTGCGACGTCTCCTCGACGGTGGTGACGGCGCTGCCGAGGTCGAAGGAGACCCCGTTCGCGAGGTGCAGTCCGTGCAGCCACCGGGAGATCCCGTCCCCGAGGACCACGGCCAGGGGCAGCTCGGTCGCGCACAGCAGGGTCACCTCGACACCGCGCGAGCGGAGGGCGGCGGCCGCCTCCAGACCGATGAACCCTCCGCCGATCAGCGTCACCGGACGCCCGCTCGTGGCGAGCTGCCGGGCGGTGGCCAGATCGGCGCGGGTGCGCAGGGTCGGCAGGGCGGTGCCCTGCGCCGTCACGACCGGGCGGGCCGTGACACCGGTCGCGACGACGACGTGCCGCCACCTGATCGCCTCACCCCAGTTGGTCACCACCAGGCGGCGGTCGATGTCCAGGCCCATGGCTCCGTGGCCGGCGAGGAGATCGATGTTCCTGGCGGCCAGCTGCTCCTCGCTCCGCAGCGGAGCCGGCACGGCGTGCTCCTCGGCGGCCAGCAGGCTCTTGGAGAGCATCGGCCGGTCGTACCCCGGCTCGAACTCCTCGTCGAGCACGGTGAGGGGGCCGGTGTAGCCGCCCTCGCGCAGGCCGTCGGCGGCGGAGAGCCCTGCCGCCGACGCGCCGACGATCACGACGCCGTCGCTGACACGAGTCACCGGTCAGCCCTCGACCAGCCGCAGGGCCTGAGCGGGACAGGACCGTACGGCCTCCTGGACGTCCTCCAGGTCGTCCTCGGACAGCACGTCGCGGGTGACGACCGCGAACGGGCTGCCGGCCGGAACGGCGAAGACCTCGGGATGGATACCGACACAGATTCCGTAGGCGGTGCAACGCCCGGGGTCGACGGTCACACGGGTCACGCTGGTCACAGGAAAACCCCCAGGTTGGCGGTCTTGAGGCTGGTCTCGGTCAGGATCACTTCGCGGGTGAGGAGCCGCGGGCCGGCGTCCGTGAGCCGGATCCGGTCGTTGCGGCGGCAGGGGATCAGGTCGAAGTGGACGTCGATCCCGCGCTGCCGGTAGAGCAGCAGCGAGCTGTGGGCCTCGACGACGTCGGGCCCGGACGTGGTCCGTACCTCGATGCTGCCGACGAGCCGCATGGTGCGCGACGGGGGCACCTCGGAGTAGGCGTGACCGGTGTTCTGCCGGTCGATCCGGGTCCGTATGTGCGCCTTGGTGTCCCGGATGCGCCATGCGGCGCGGTTGACCTCGATGTCACGCGGTTCGGTCGACTGGCGTGACGGCACGGTGTAGAGCAGGTCGTCGTCGAGGAGCGCGAACCACTCCTCCTCGCGTGCCTCGTCCAGCAGGCGCGCCTCGTGCGCGAGGAACTGCGCGACCAGGGCGTACGTCGTGGGGTCCACCGCGAGGGTGTCCGGGGCTTCGGCGGCGGCGGTCATGACTGCGTCCCTTCGGTGGCCTGGTCGTCGGTGGCGGTGCCCTTCATCTGGCGCAGCCACTGGCGGAGGAAGTTGAACTGCACGTGCTCGCCGTAGCCGGTGTTGCGGTGGACGCCGGGCCCCCTCCAGTTGGGGTCCGGAGCGTCGTCCACGGGCGAGTTGTGCCCCTGCTGGTAGTTGAACTTCAGCTCTTCCTTGCGCATCCACGGGCTGGCGGCGGCACGCGCCACGCCCTCCCAGGCGACGGTGTCGTCCTGCTCGTAGAGCCCGGCCGAACCGAAGCAGTACTGGCCGCCGACGTAGTCGCGCTGGGCGGACTGCTCGTCCTGGAAGTTCCACACGAACTGCCAGTTCCACAGCTCGAGCTTGCCCGGGGCGACGGGCTGCCACTGCCGGAAGCTGGTCATGACGGCCGGCGGGCCGTCCGGGAGCGGGGAGAAGATCCGGATGAAGCTGAGGTTGGGGAAGATGGTCCCCACGGTGGGAGGCTCGTGGTCGACCACGAAGCGCTGGGTCTCGTCCAGGCCGCTGAGGTCGAACTTCTCCTTGTACTCGTCCGGGTAGCCCCACAGCGTGAAGCCGGGGTGGATCGCCTGCGTCCAGGCGTGGCCGATGAAGGTGTGCCCGTTCTCGAACTCGTAGGTCCGGCCGATCTCGCAGGTGCCCTGGACACCCTGGAGCATGTCCACCTCCTGCACGCTGGCGTGCAGGGTCGGCAGGTGGTAGACGTCGCCGGCGAAGTTCTCACCGGCCGTCTTCCAGTCGCCGTTGACCGTGTACCGCTCGGGCGGGCCGGCCACGCGCATGCCGTCGGGGTGGAGCTGGGTGATCAGGTCGAGCATCCAGGCGCCTCCGCCGAGCCACTCCTCCAGCTCGGGCACGTCCTCGGACAGCGAGGCGAAGATGAAGCCCTTGCGGTTCTCGACGCGGGGGGCGCGCTTGAGGCTCCACAGGTCCGGGTCGAGCGGCTCGCCGTACGCGCGGTGCATCAGCGGCGTACCGACCAGCCGTCCGTCGTTGGCGTAGGTCCAGCCGTGGTAGGGGCAGGTGAAGAAGCGGGAGTTGCCCGCGTCGGTCTGGCAGACCTGGGTGCCGCGGTGCCGACAGTAGTTGGAGAGGACGTTGACGCCGCCCTTGCCGTCGCGGGTCACGATGACCGGGTCGAGCCCGATCCTGCGCTGGACGAAGTCGCCGGCCTCGGGTATCTCGCTCTCGTGGGCGACGAAGACCCAGGTGCTGGTGAAGATCCGTTCCATCTCGGCCCGGAAGACCTCGTCGTTGTTGAAGATCTCGGCGGGGACGAGATCCTCCTGCATGTCCTTCTCGACCCGGTCGAGCAGCACGTTCAGCGGGGTCGAGAACGGCGCCGACGACCGGGGTTCGTTGGTGAGAGTCATCGTTGACTTCCTGTTCACGGAGGGGTCAGCGGGAGGGTCAGAGCGGGGGCGCGACGAACACGCCGCGGTCGGGGTCGTTGAACTGCTGCTTGGCCACGAACTCGTTCATCTGGTTCGCGGTGCCCCACTGGTCGATGAACTCGGGCTTGGTCACGTCGTAGACGGACGGGTGGTGCCGGTCCCAGTCGACGGTCTCGAGCTCGGTGGTGTACTCGACGCAGTTCCCGACCCGGTCCAGGAAGTAGGAGTAGGTGTTGTCGCCGGCCTTGTGGCGGCCGGGGCCCCAGATCTGCTGGACGCCCTCGCGCAGCATGCGGCCGGTGCCGCGCATGAACTCGTCGACCCCGCGCAGTTCGAAGGAGAGGTGGTGGATCGCGACGTGCGGTCCCCGGGCGACGGCGAAGGAGTGGTGCCAGTCGTTGCAGCGCAGGAACCACATGAAGTCGCCGCGGGCGCCCAGGCACAGGGTGTCGGAGAGCTTGAAGCCGAGGTGCTTGACGTACCAGTCGACGGTCGCCTCGGGGTGGTCGGAGTTGACCACGAAGTGCGAGAGCCGGACGGGGATCGACTCACGGGCCTCGATCGTCCGGAACTCCCGGGAGGTCACGTCGGCGGAGACCTCGACCACACGTCCGTCGCCGTCGAAGAACCGGAAGCCGTAGCCGCCGCCGGGGGTGTCGAGCTTCCGCGGCTCGTGCACGATCTGAACGCCCTGCTGGGCCAGCCGCGCGGCGAGGGCGTCGACGTCCTGCGCCGAGCCGGCTCCGAAAGAGACCAGGTCGAGCCGCTTCTGGTCGTCCTTGCGCAGACGCACGATGTACTGCTCGGGGGAGCCCTCCGCGGCCAGGAAGTGCACGCCGGTGTCGGACTCGACGGGGGTCAGTCCCCACAGGTCCCGGTAGAACGCCAGCTGGCGGTCGAGGTCCGGGGCCGCGATCGCCACGTGGCGCAGATGGGTGATCAGTGGCTTCGTCACGTTTTCTCCTCGTTGAGCGGCGACGACAGCGGTGACGAGGTGCGCGTTCACGCGCTGTTCAGGTGAAGGTAGTGACGCCGATCACCGTTCACAAACAATTCCTGGCAATGCTCGGCATTGATGAAATCGATTAATGTGGGGCCGTGGACCTTCGACGCGTCGACCTCAACCTGCTCGTGGCTTTCGACATGCTCATGATTGAGCGGAGCGTGACCCGCGCGGCACAACGGCTCTCGATCGGACAGTCGGCGATGTCCTCGACCCTGTCCCGCCTGCGGAAACTCTTCAACGACCCGCTCCTGACCAGGGAAGGGCGCGGTCTCGTCGCCACGCCGCTGGCCGAGTCACTCGCCGGGCCGGTCCGCGAGCTGCTCACCGGCATCGAGATCGTGCTCGCCCAGCGCGAGGCGTTCGACCCGGCCACGGCCCGGCGGACCTTCTCGGTGATAGCCAACGACTACCTGACGATGACGTTCCTTCAGCCGCTCATCGCCCGGCTGTCCGTCGAGGCGCCCGGTATCCGGCTGAACATCTTCCCGACCGGCGACGACTTTGCCGACCAACTGCGCGGGCACCGGGCCGACTTGCTGGTGATGCCGCGGGAAGCCTTCGAGGAGCACGAGCAGTTCCCGCACCGGGTGCTGTTCCAGGACCGCTATCTGGTCGCCGTCGACAAGGACCATCCCGAGGTGGGCGACGAGATCACCCTGGAGCAGTTCACGACCCTTCCGTACCTGGCCGCGTCCTCGGGGCACCTGAGAGGGCTGTCGGAGATGCAGCTCGACTTCCTGGGCGTGCCGCGCAACGTCGAGATCACCGCCGGATTCGGCATGGCGCCCTTCCTGCTGAGCGGTACGCGGCTGATCACGCTGGTCCACGAACGGCTCGCGCACAAGGTCGGAGAGGCCGCGGGGATCCGCCTGCTGGAGCCGCCGATCCCCCAACTCCAGCCCATCACCGAGATCATGGCCTGGACCAAGCGGACCGACCGCGACCCCGGACACCGCTGGTTCCGCCAGTGCCTGATCGACCTGGCCGAGGAAGAGCCGGCGGGGCGGCCCTGACCTCCTGCCGGACGCCCTGACCTCCCACCGGATACGGACAGCGCCCGCCGTCCCGGATCGTGCCCGCTGCCAACCGCGCCCGCCGAACTGCTCGGGGCAGTCGGAAGCATGCGCTGACCTGCGGTTGCGCCGACTCTCACCTTCTGTCGACGTGTTTCCGATGGCGCCTCACGCGGGGTGCGCAGCGACTGCGGAGCCTGCTGGGAAGAGTGCCCGACCCGGGGCTCGTCGGCTTGTCGACGGCCGGACCGGACACTCCCCCCGGCCGGCGACAGGCCGGTTCCTCAGGGCGGGCGCTCAGTGCCAGTCGTCGTCCCCGGGCAGGAGCACCACGTTGTGCGCGCCGAGGATGTCCACGAGTTCGTTGAACTTCTCGTCGGGCCAGGGTTCCGGGGCGCGGTCCGTCTCTCCGTGGGCCAGGAAGAACGACTCGGGTCCGGCGGGCGTGTAGAAGACCAGGAGCCGGGCCGGTTCCTGTCCCACGTTCCTGAAGCCGTGACGTGTGCCCTTGGGGATGTAGACGAAGTCCTCGGGACCGGCGGTGAACCTCTCGGCTCCGTTGATGAACTCGAACTCGCCGGAGAGTACGTAGAAGGCCTCGTCCTCCTTCGAGTGGATGTGCGGGACGTTGCCGTGGCCGGGTTCGACGACTCCGTCCATGAACGCGAGGGCGCCGTCCGTCTCTTCTCCCGTGACCTTGACCGAGAACGTCTCGTGCCCTGTGAGCCGGACAACGCCTTCGTCCTTGCGGACGACGAAGCCGTTGGCGGACGTCCAGACCGGGTCGTTCTTGTCGGGGAGCGGTAAGTGGAGAGCCATGTCGCGGTCCCTTCTCGCGGCGTCGCCCGAACGGCATGCCGCAGCTTACGTTGAATGTAAGTCATTGAACGTCAATCAATCAATGGTCCCGGGGCGGGCGACCGCCCGGGCCTCGCATACGCTGCGGGACGACAGCTCGTCATCGCCGGGAAGGAACCGACGTGGCCCCGCCCGAAGCAGCCAAGCCGCAGACCCGGAGGCAAGCGGCCGCCCAGGAGACACGCCGGAAGCTGCTGCACGCGGCGCTGGAGAACTTCTCCCGGCGTCCGTACGGCGAAGTCACCGTGGGGGACATCGCCCGGACGGCGGGGGTCGCGCACGGACTGCTGTCACACCACTTCAAGGGCAAGGAGAGCCTCTACGCCGAGGTCGTGCGCGAGGTCGACCGGCAGTTGCGGGCCGCCACGGAACTCGCCTCCGAAGGCCCGGTCGTCGACCGGCTGCGGAGGCATTTCACCGCGCATCTCCGCTTCCTGGCCGCACACGAGGACATCGCACTGAACCTCGTCCTGCGCCGTGCGCAGGCCGCCGACCTGGCGTCGGAAGCCTTCGAGGCGACACGGGAGGAAGGAGTCCGGGCCATCTGCGCGCTGCTCGGCCTCGACGCCGACGATCCCGCACTCCTCCTGGCCATGCGGGGGTTCGGCGCCGCCTGCGACGAGATGTCCCTCCTGTGGCTGCGGGACGGCCGTCCCGTGGGGGCCGACGCGCTGGCCGAGGCCTGGATCACCATGCTGGCGGGCGCCGTCCGGGCCGCCCACGGTCTCGCCCCGAGCCCCGCTCTGCGCGAGGCGCTCCGCACCCTCGGGCGGGAAGGCGCCGCGTCGACGGCGGATCTGCCGATCGAGGAGATGCCGGACGGCCGAGGCCGACGCTGAGTCCGAGTCGGCGCGACTCACTCGGGCCCTGCTGAAGGGCGACCGACGCGCGGTCGATCACGACGCTCGTCGACAGGGCCCGCGGCGAGAGTCTGCGACTGGCCGGCCGGGGCGGACGTCGCGCAGCCCGCACCCTCCGGGGTCAAGGGCCGGCGGAGCCGTGGGCCACGGGCCGGGCGTGCCCCTGGGGGCCCAGTGCGGTGATGATGTGGCGGAAGACCGTGCGGTGTCCCGCTGTCGCCTCGGCTCGTACGAGAACACCTGTGGCCGGATCCACGGTGAAGTGGCACGTCAGGGTTTCGTCCGGGGCCCAGGCACTGAACGGGAAGGTGCGCAGGGGGCGGACGGTGGCCCGGACGGAGGTCGGTGAAGTGGCCTCGACGTATGCGAGGTGGGAGACGATACGGGCCGGGGCGAGCATTTCCGCCAGGCGTGCGGCCGCCGGGCTGGTCCGGTCCGGTTCGTATTCGCCGGTCATGGTCAGAGTCTCCGCGCCGGACGAGATCGTCCAGGAGCGGGCCGAGGGCACGGCGGTGAAGGAGAGGTCGTCATGGGGGTCGGCCTCGATGCGGACTTTCGCTGCGAGACGGGCGGGTTCCAGCAGGGTCTCGGCCATGCGGGCCAGGGGCGTGCCCGCCTCGGCCGAGGAGCGCGTATCGAGGACGTCCAGGTCGGTGACCCGGGCCGTCGCCAAAGGGCCCTGTTCGTCGTGGAGCGTGGCGGACCGGAGGAAACCCGAGACCGGGTCGAGCCGGAGGGTCAGACCGTGAGCGCCCGGCGGCAGCCAGGGATCGGTGGGGGCGGCGAACAACGCATCGGGAACGAGGGCGAGTTCGACCCACTCTCCGCTTCGGCTCGCCTCCGTCACCGCCCCGATGCCTCGGATCAGACGCGCCGGGTCGAACAGCACGGCCCACGGCTCGTCGCTGTCCTCCTCCCGGAGACGGAGAGGGGAGATTCCGGCAAGGCGGAAGCTCCGCCTTTCTTCCCGCCGCCGGTTCGCCGGTTCGCCCACCGTGTCGGCGCCGAAACGGCCGCCGAGGTCCGCCTCGACGTCACGTGCCGCGTACTCGATGTCGACCGTCGCGTCCACGCGCGCGTCCTCGGCGGCCGTCGACGCGATCCGGGCCAGTGCCCAGGAGGCGAGCCGCTCACGGTCCGCGGGCGGACCGCCTAGCCAGTGGGTAGCTGCCATGAACCCCAGGTCTCCTCATTGCCAGGACGGTTCGGTGCCCACTGTACGTACAGGACGCGGTACGGATGGTCCGGCGGCGGCGCACCCACGCTCTCGATCGTGTACGAGCCGTCCTTGTTGTCCGTAATGCGGCAGCCCGGGGCGTCGATTCCGTCCCCGCAGGCCAGGACCTTCTGCCGCCGTGTGTCCTCGTCCGGGATGCCGGATCCGTCGATCGTGCTGTGCAGCATGAAGGAGGCGTACGAGGGGGTGGAGGCGGCCTCGACCGTGATCCTGACGGACTTTCCGGCGTCGGCCTCCCGGTTCTTCTCGGTGGGGCGTCCCCATTCGAGGTGCTGTGGTGGTTCCTTGTGCCGGCCGTTGCCCCACTGACCCGCCACCAGCGGCAGGGCGGGGCCGCCGTTCTCCCGAGCGGTAGGAGGCGCCGGGTCGGGTGAGGAGAAAGGAGAGGGTGACGCGGTCGCCCGCTCCGGCTGCCGTACCTCGTGCTGCCCGGTCGACGAGCCCGTACAGGAGACGAGCACGGCGGCGGCACTGCAGGCCGCCGCCCCTCTCACCGCTCGGTGTGTCAGCCGGTGCACTTGATCTCTTTGTCGTTCTGGTTGTAGACGTGGGCCGAGCCCTTGCCCTGCGGACCGGACACGTAGAAGCGGGCCTGGCCCTTGTAGCGGTACCAGGTGTCCTTCTTGCAGCCCTTGGGAGCCACCACACGCAGGCTCTTGGTGTTCTTCTTGCCGCCCTTGCCGGTGCTCAGATGCTCCCAGCCGTACCAGCGGGAGCGGGACAGCGTTCCCTCGGTGTTGAGATTCGGGGCCACCTGGCTGCACTTGGTGTCGAAGTGCACGTTGATCGTGCCCTTGGTGGTATGCGAGTTGTGCGGGTAGTCCACCGTGGCCTTGCAGAGGTACGGCAGGCGCTTGGCTGCGGCCTGGACGCCGACGGCGCCGGCCACGGTCGTGGCATCGTCCGCGCTCAGCTCCTCCTCACCGAGCACCGCGTCCCCCGTGGGAAGCTGCTGGTCCGGCTCGGTGATCTCGATGACCTCCGTCGTGTCCGTCCCCTCGGCGTCCGCCGGGAGCTGGTCGGCCGCAACGGCCGCACCGCCGAAGGTGAAGGCGGTCCCGGCGAGAGTGAGGGCGGATATGGATGTGATGACGCGCAGCATCGGACGCACGGTCATGGGTCCCCCTTGTTGTCGAAAGCACGCTGGAGGTGAGCGCCGTTTTTCAGGTCGGCGGCGCTCCCGGCCGTCACTCTGGCCTCCCAAGATCAGGAGCTCAAGGACGTTACGGTCCCATGAGTCCGATATGGCCAGCGGATGCGTATGGGTGAGCCGAACGACTGCGCAGGGACGCAGAGCAAGTGCATTGGATCTTGCGGGGTTTGGGGCGGGAAGAGGTGTGCGTGAGGCACATCGGACGTGTGTGTGATTTTGGCTCGAATCATCTGTGTGAGGGGCGCGGTTCCCCTCCCTGGTTTCACTCCGAGTGATCTGGAGGGCAGCTGTGTCAGTCCTGCCGGGAAGACTGGGAAAGCGACCGGTGCGGAGCCGTGCAGCCGAGCTCGGCGCAGAGGAGAGGCTGCCTGCTCCTGCTCGCCTTCGGATGGACCGGACCGGGTGTGCTCGGGCATTCCCGGAATCGCCCGTGGATGCTGCCGGATCGGAGCCGGGGGATGGTCATGTATGTCCGTGTGACGCCTGATGACGGGATTCACCGGAAAACGTGCCTCCTGAGCGGTTGGATGGCATGGCCGGTCACGGCTTCTGACCGGTGCGCATGGGCGTGACGAACGAGGGGGACAGCCATCACATCGACGTGGGACGCCGCAGAGGACGACGGATTCCGGGTGGCCGTGATCGCCCGGACCCGGCGGCGCATCGAGATCTACAGGGACGCTGGCGAGACGTGGCGGTTCGCCGAGAGCCTGAAGTCCGTCAGCGAGGACACCGCCCAGGAGTACGAGGGCCGCACGATTCTCGAACTCGTCCAGAACGGCCACGACGCACTCGGCGACGCCGACCCGGGAAGGATCGCCGTCCTGGCGGTCCCCCGGGAGAGCGGCGGCGTCCTTTACGTCGCCAACGAGGGAGCGGTGTTCGCCGAGGAGAACTTCCGCGCCATCACCGAGCTGGCCCTGTCGAGCAAGGCGGCGGGTGAGGGGATCGGCAACAAGGGCCTCGGTTTCCGCAGCGTGCTGCAACTGACGGACTGGCCGGAGATCTACTCGAAGTCCTCACCCGCATCCTCGGACTTCGACGGCTACTGCTTCCGCTTCGCCAGGCCCGAGGATGTGCACACCCTGGTGGACGACCCGGAACTCGCGGCCCGGGTGATCGAGGACATCTCCCCGCTGGCACTGCCGGTACCGGCCGACGTCACCGATCCCGTACTCAAGGAACTCGCCGAGGACGGATACTCCACGGTCGTCCGGCTGCCGCTGCGTGACCGGCATGCCTGGGGACTCGCCGTGGCGCAGGCGCAGGACATGGTGAACGGCGAGGCGCCGCTCCTGCTCTTCCTCGACCGGGTGGCCGAACTCCTCGTCGAGGTGCGCGACGGCTCCGACACCGGCTTCCGGAACGTCCTCTCGCGTGCCGAGCGTGCATCGGACCTGATCGCCGCATGCGAGAACGACTGGGTACGGGAGGTCGATCTCGCCGGGGCAGGCCGCTACCTGCTGGCGCGTCGCACACTTGATGCGGAGGCCCTGAGCGAAGCGGTCAGCCGCAGCGTTCAGGCGCGCGAGATCGACGCCGCCTGGGAGAACTGGGACGCCGAGGCATGGGTGGCGGTCGCGCTGCGACTCGACGAGCCGCTCACCCACGGCCGCATGTACACCTTCCTGCCGATGGCCGAAGGCGTCCACGCCCCGTTCCCCGGCCATGCCCACGCTCCGTTCTTCACCAAGCTGGCCCGTCTCGACATCAGCGAGACGGTGGCCCTGAACGCCTTCCTCCTCGACCAGCTCGCCGTACTGACGGTGGAACTGGGCAGGCGCATCCGTTCGCAGACCCCGCACCTCCTCGCCGCGGACCTCGTGCTCGACCTCATGTGCTGGGACGTGCCGGACCGCCTGGACGCCGCCCTGGACGGGAGGCTCGCCGCCGAACCGATCGTGCCTCTGCACGGCCGGGAGGCGTGGGGCTCGCTGCAGGACTCCTACGGATGGCCCGACGGCAAGCGCTCCTGGCGCGCCCTCACCACCGAGGCACTCACGAAGGCCGGAGCCGACCTGCTGACCCCGTCCGTCGGTCCTGCCCGCCACACACGTCTGGACAAGCTGTGCAAAGCCGTCCTCTCCCGGCCCTTCCGTCCGCCGGCGCTCCTGGCCGCCGAGTGGACCGAAACCGTGGCCCGGTCACTGCTCGGTGGTACGGAATCGGCGGGACAGGTATGGGCGGACTTCTACAGCGACCTGTCCCATGCGTTCGCCCGGGACCAGGGCGTGCTGCGGGGCCGGCGCATCATCCTCACCCAGGACATGCGGCTGAGAAGCGCCCTCGGCAGCCGGGCCGGGTCCGGTGGGCAGGACGCGACCGTCTTCTTCCACCCCGAGCCCGACGACACCGCGGACGGTGACGCCGTCACCCGGGTCCCGGGCGACCTCAAGGCACTCCGGCGCCGTATCTCCTTCACCCACCCGGCGATCACCTGGGACACTGCCGGACGCGGATTCCTCGAGCGCAACGAACTCGTGCGCCCCTACCAACTGGACCGCGTCTTCGACGCGCTGGACGACCTGCTCTCCGACCATTCCTCGGAGGCGCTCAGCCGCGACGCCCTCACCTTCGCCTTCCGTCAGTACCCCCTGCTCACCCAGGCCCAGCGCGGGCGGCTGGCCCGTATCCCCTTCCGGCTGCCGCTGGCCGGCCCCGGCCGGTGGGACAGGGCCGCACGCTGCTCCTTCTCGCCCGCCTGGGGCACCGAGGGGGCGCGGCGGCTGGAGCGGTTCCTCGCCGAGGGGGGATCCCGGATCCCCGTCCTGGCCGCACAGCGGGACCACTGGATCAGCGGCCCCGACGACTGGCCCGCGCCGATCCGGGACCGGGCGGCCTACGTCGAGTTCCTGGAAGCCCTCGGCGTGTGCGACGGTTTGAGGCCGGGAGCCGTCGGGGAACGCCTGGGGGCTCGTCAGGGCCATGAGTTGCGACTCGCGGGGCTCGCCGCGGACTTCGGGTTGGGGAGCGCGCTCGCCGATACCTGGAGCGCCGATGTCAGAAGCGGATGGACCAGGTTCCAGCACCCTTACACGCTGTACGAGTTCACGCACGCCCCCGCCCACCTGGCAGGAGCGACCGAGGTCGCCGGGCTCGGCCACGCCGCCCGGCGTGAGTTCGCCGAGCTGCTGATGCACGGGTTGCGCACCTGGGGCGAGGAGGTCTTCACCGTCACCGTGCACAGGCCCACCTACTCCTTCAAGGACGCGCACCCCTGGCCCACTCCTCTCGCCTCCTACCTCCGGGGCATGGCCTGGCTGCCCGTGGAGGAGCCGGACGGTCCGTCCTTCGTCACTCCCCGCCGGGCCTGGTTCAGCACCGACGGGGAGCTCCCGGCCTTCGTACCGGCCTTGCCCTTGTCGACGCGACGCCTGCTCAGCGACAGGGGCGTCGTCGAGCGGATGCTCCGGCTCGGCCTCCGCAGGTGGGACGATCCGCAGCACGCAGGGGCGGCGGTGAAGCAACTCGCCGACGTGCTCGACAAGGGCGAGGTGCCCGAGTACCTCAGCGTCTCCTTCAAACGGCACTGCGAGCGGGCATGGTCGAACATCGCACGGACGGGCCGGTGGCCCTGGACGCCGGATGAGGAGGTCCGTCTCGTGGTCAGCCGTGCTCACACGCTCGGCACCTTCAGCCCGTCGTCCGACGAAGCACCGGTCATCGTCTGCGACGAGACGGACCCCCTGAAGGAAGCACTCATCGAGCCGGCGGGGCACCCCGTCCTCGTCGCCCCGGCGGAGTCCGGGGACGCCGTCGTCCACCTGGCCGGGGCGAACGGACTGAGGGCGCAGCGCACCTCGGCCACCCACGTGCAGGTACGCCATCGCGACGGCGCCCCCATCACGCCGTCGGGGCAGGCAGCGGTATTCACCAAAGGGCGGGAGTGGCTGGTCACCGTGGTCGCGCTCGCCATGGAGCTCAAATCCGGGGCATTCGTCCGCCGCAGCGAGCGCGGTCTCCGGGCCGCACTCGAACGGCTCCGCGCCCTCCGCGTCGTGCACGCCGACGACGTGGAGATCACCGTCTCCGGGACGCCTGCCGAGCCGCCGCCGTCGACACGCGCCCTGCCGCTGCCGGACGACGAGCACCCCACGGTGGTCGTCTGGAGGAGCGACGAGGGCTGGGACGAACTGCAGGCGGCCACGCCCGCCGTCGCACAACTGCTGGGCAGGCCGTGGCTGCAGGACGCGCTCGAACTGGTCCTGGTCAAACTCGAGCGGAGCTTCGGCGGCAGCAGCCCGACGCTCGTCGACGACGGAGTCCTCGCCGCGGCACTGGACACGACCGAGGCCAAGGTCGCCGAGATCCGGCGCAACCTCACCGGTGACGTGCAGGACACGGTGAGACTGCTCCGCCCGGTGCTGGCGTGCCTGGCCGCCGACGCCTGGAACGAGGAGGCCGCCCACCTCCTCGGCCGTGCGGCCGGCGAACGCGAACTCGCCGGGATCATCGACCGGCTCGCCCCCGGCCTGACGCCGTCGTCAGCGGAGTTGGTGGCCCTGGCCCGCTCCTGCACGAAACCGGCGGAGCTCAGGGACGAACTGGGACTCGACTTCCAGCAGTTCAACACCGCATTGGTTGCCCTCGGGTACTCCCCGGACCACTACCCCGACCGCCACGAACAGGTCTTCGGCGACTTCGTGCGCGCCCGCTCCGGAGTCCTCCTCGACCGGCTCCGCGAGCGGTATGCCACCGCCGCGCAGCAGGGCGAGGACATCTCCGGCTACGCCGCGGCCCGTGGTCTCCACGACCTCCAGCCCGACCCGGACTGGCTTCCCCGTTTCATCGCCCCTCCCGAGGAAGCGATGCGCGACAGGGTGCGGGAATGGCTCCGAGCACACGGGGCCGAGGACGACCTCGAGCAGCCCACCGCACTCGAACCCGTCGACCGGCTCCGCGCACGCAACACGGCCGCGCTCGACGCCCTCGTCCCGGTACTGACCCCCCTGGTGACCGCCTGGTGCCGCCGTCACGGCGTCCAGGTGCCCGCGGGATGGCACGGAGCGGTGCTGATGGAATGCAGGAGCCACATCGACGCGACCGGGCTGGGCGACCTGCTGCCGCTGAACGAGGAACAGCTGCTCGACGCGGTGGAACGCGCCGTGGGGTGGCCCGACGGAATGCCGCACGCCACGGACCCCGCGGCACTGGGCCTCACCGACAAGGACTTCGCGCGGACGGCACCACGAACCCAGGGCTCCGGCAGCTCCACCACCGTCGCCCCGCGCACGATCACCATCGGAGCCACCGAGATCAGGGTCGGAAGCGACCAGCTCTCCACCATCGCGGACATCGCCTCGAAGACCATCGACGAGACGTTCCTCGCCCAGTCGGGCAGGGTGCGCTTGGACACCGTGGCCGGCGTACCCCGACCACGGAGCGGAGGCGGTTCCCCCACCAAGCCGCACATCGTCGTCGCGAAGACGAAGCGGACCACCGAGGACCAGCGGTCCGCCATCGGCCTCGTCGGGGAGGTGGCCGCGCGTGCCTGGCTCCAGCGCCACTACCCCGACGTGCGATGGGTCTCGGGTTACGCGGCCGTCGTCAACGGCGACGACGAAGCGTCCGACTCCCTGGGGTACGACTTCGAGGTCAAATGGCGTGACACCACCCGGCTGTACGAGGTGAAGGCGCTGAGCGACCGGGCTGCCGAGCGGGTGGAGTTCGAACTCGGACCGTCCGAGGTGGACGCGGCCCGCCGCCACGCCCGCAGCAACCGCTACCGCGTCCTGCTGATCACCTCGGCCCTCGTCCCGGAGGAACGCCGCGTGTTCGACCTGCCGAACCCGTTCTCGGCCCAGGGGCGTGACCGCTTCAGGATGGTGAGCCGGGGGGTGCGCTATCAGTGTTCGCCACTGGGGAAGGAGCGGCCCTCCGAATCGCACTGATGGAAAGGCCTCAAGCCGTGATGGTGATGAGCAGTCCTGTGCACCAGGTGGGGAAAGCCCCTTGGACACTTCTCGATGAGATCCCCAGGGGGCCTGCCAACACCTGCTGTGCGGCGGGCGGAAGCAGACCCCGCGTGTGAACGGTCCCGGGTGTGACGTCACCCTTGCGTGGCCGGCCTCATGAGAAACCGCGCAGTCAGTCCATGGCGGTAGGCTCCACCAGGGATTTCTCGGATCCCGAGGGACGGAGCGGTGAGGAGGCCGACGCAGTGGCAGCAACGGGAGGGGACCCGCGGCGGACACCCGGTCCGGCCGTGCCCAAGCCGGGGCCGGTCAAGCCCGCCCAGCAGTGGTCCCAGGAGCGTCCCTCTCCCTACTCCTGGGAGCAGGACGCGCTGGACCACGTCAGGCGTCTCATGCCCGCGGCCGAGCCGTACCGCGCCTGGGCGACCTTCTCCTTCACCGCCCAGTCCGGCCGGGTCAACGAGTGCGATCTGCTGATCGCCGTTCCCGCCGGCCTCTTCCTCGTCGAGATCAAAAGTCACCCCGGTGAGCTCCGCAACACCGGTTCGACCTGGAACTTCCGTGGCAAGGAGCGCACCCGCACCCTCAACAACCCGCTGCACTTCAACGACCTCAAGTCCAAGGAACTGCGCAGCCAGCTCCAGTGGGCCGCCCGCAAGCTCTACCGCAGCGACCGGATGGTCCCGCGCATCGAACCGGCCGTCTTCCTGTCGGCCCCCGACCTCGTCAGCCACCTCGACGAGGTGCAGCGCATCCGCGTGTACGGGCGTGACGACGGCGCGAGCGGCCTGAACCGCATCTGGCAGGACTTCCTCGGCCTGCCACCCGAGCGTCCCGAGCGGCGTGTCACGGAGGAGTTCTCCCGGCACCGGCTGCCGCAGCTGCTCAAGGCCATCGGCATCCGGCAGTCGACCGGCCACCTGCGTTTCGGTGACGCCTGGAAGATGGAGCCGCACCCCCTCGACGCGGGCGCGTCGTGGGAGGACCGCCTCGCCAAGCGGGACGACGGTCTCGCCCAGGGAGAGGGCCGGGTGCGCATCTACCTGGTCAGCCAGGGCGCGACGGAAACGGACCGCAAGAAGACGGAGCGCGCGGCCCGCCGCGAGTACCAGGTACTCCAGGGCGTCACGCACCGCGGCATCGCCGACGCCATGGAGCTGCGCGACCACGAGGGCGGGCCGGCGATCCTCTTCCGCCACCGTCACACCGACCTGCGCCTGGACCAGTACCTGGACACCTACGGCGACAAGCTCACCCCCGAGATCCGACTGGACCTCGTACGCCAGCTCGCCGAGGCCGTCCGGTACGCCCACAGCCGCTCGCTGTACCACCGCGCGCTGGCGGCCCGCTCCGTCTACGTGTCCTTCCGGGGCGAGGGTGCGCACCCCGAGCTGCGCATCACCGACTGGCAGACCGCGGCCCGCGACTTCGACAGCAACGCCACCTTCTTCCGGTCCATCGGCGGCTCCGCGCTGGACGCGGCGCTGATCGAGGACGCCGCCCACGTCTACCTCGCGCCCGAGACGGACCTGCCCTCCCCGGAGCCCGGGGATCTGGACATCTTCGGGCTGGGCGCCGTCTCCTATCTGATCCTGACCGGCAAGCCGCCGGCCCCGCAGCGCAGCGTCCTCAAGGAGCGGCTGCGCACCGAGTCGGGGCTGCACCTGTTCGCGGTCGTCGACGGAGTCTCCGACGCTCTCGACGCACTGGTCTTCAAAGCCACCCGCGCCGACGTCAACGACCGCCTCAGTTCCGCGGAGGAGTTCCTGGACCTCCTCGACGAGGCGGAACGGGCCGGTACCGTCCCCGACTCCGTGGCGACGCCGGCCGTCGACCCACTGGAGGCGCTGCCCGGCCAGGCCCTGGACGAGGAGTGGTCGGTACGACGGGTCCTCGGCACGGGGGCCACGGCCCGCGCCCTGCTCGTGGAGCGTGCCGTGGAGGACGACGACGGCACGATCCGCGTCGAGGAACGCGTCTTCAAGGTGGCCCTCGACGAGCAGAAGGCCGACCGCCTGCGTGCGGAGGAGCGCGCCCTGAAGCTGGTCGGCGGCGGCGCCGTGGTCCAGTTGCGCGGCGACGGACTGCGCGAGATCGGCTCGCGCACGGTTCTGCAGCTGGAGTACGCCGGTGAGCAGTCCCTCGGCGCCCGGCTGCGCGGCACGGGACAGCTCACCTATGACGACCTGGAGAATTTCGGCGAGGACCTGTTCCTGGCGCTCGACCAGCTCGCCGCCCACGGCGTCCGCCACCGTGACATCAAGCCGGACAACCTCGGCATCCAGCGCCGCAAGGACTTCACCTGGCAGCTGAAACTGTTCGACTTCTCCCTGACGGATGCCTCCGACCGGGACGTGAAGGCCGGTACCCGCGGCTATCTCGATCCGTTCCTCGGTTCGGTGCGCCGCCCGCACTTCGACGACCATGCCGAGCGTTACGCCGCGGCCGTCACCCTGCACGAGATGGCGAGCGGCGAACGGCCGTTGTGGGGCGACGGCCGCATAGACCCGCTCACCAACGAGTCCGCCGAGCTGCACATCGCCAGTGAAGTCTTCTACCGCCCGTTGCAGTCAGGCCTGACCGCCTTCTTCCGGCGTGCTCTGCACCGTGATATCGAGCACCGCTTCGACACGCTGCGGCAGATGAGGGACGCCTGGCAGAAGGTGTTCCGGGATGCCGACACGGACCGGCCGCCGACCACCCCCTCCACGGTGGGCACCGAGGCGGAGGACACGGAGCAGGCACGGGACCGGGCGGCGCTGGCCGCCGACGCCGGCACGGAACTGGAGCTGGCCGGTCTGTCGCCGCGTGCGGTCACGGTCGCCGCCGGCCTCGGCGCCACTACGGTGGGCCAACTGCTGGATGTCCAGCCGTCCGTGATCTCCAAGGCCCGTGGTGCCGGCCCGCTGGTGCGCAAGGAGCTGAACCGCCGCCGCAACCAGTGGGTGGCCGCCCTGCGGGGCAAGGCCGCCGTACCGGCCGCGCGCAAGGCCGCCTCTCCGGCCAAGGACGCCGAAGCGCAGGCTGGAGTCACCGGCATCCTGTCGGTCGACGACATGGTCGACCTGCTGACCCCGCCGCCCGGCCGCAAGGGCTCGCACCGCGCCGACGTGGTACGCCTCACTCTCGGTCTGCCGCCCGAGGACGGTGGCCTGTCCCCGCTCGGCGCCTGGCCCGTGCAGGCGCGGATAGCCGATCAGCTGGGCATCAAGCAGCCGCCGGTCTCCCGCCACCACCGGGCCGAGATCAAGCGGTGGGCCGAGGCCGAGTGGCTGAGGGCGGTGTGCACCGAACTGGTCGAGATCGTGGCCAACTTCGGCCGCGTGATGACCGCCTCGCAGGCCGCACAGGAACTGCGGGCCCTGCACGGCGCGCAGGACGACACGCCTGAGCGTGTGCTGGCCCGGGCACTGGCGGTCGTCCGGGCCGCCGTCGAGGCGGAGACCCGCGAGGAGGAGGGGCACGAACCGCGTCTCGCCGTGCACCGGCGCGGCGACACGGTGTTGCTGGCGTCCGAGTCGCTGCCCGGCACCGACGACCCGAACCCTCACGAACTTGCCTATTACGCTGCCGAGTTGGGCGTGAGTGCGGAGAAACTCGCCGGCCGGGAACCTCTCCCGGGGCGTGCCGAGGTGGTGCGCGAACTGCGCGCGGTGCCCGTCCCGGAGAGTTTCGCGCCGCTCGCCGACACCCGTCTGGTGCAGCTGGCCACCGCCGTGGCGTCGTCCGTGGTGCGTCACACCCCTCGCCTCGAACTGTACCGGCGCGACCTGAGCCTGGAACGCGCGCTGCGCATCTCGCAGGCCGGAGCCGGGGTGCGGGCGGACCGGGGGATCACGGCGACCGAACTCGTCGCCCGGGTGCGTGCCCGGTTCCCCGACCTGGACGTCCTGACGGACGGCCGTGAGCCGACTCCCGTGGTGCTGGAGGACGCGCTCCAGGCCGCTCGCTTCGATCTGCGGCACGACGAGGAGGCCGGCCGCTTCCTCCCTCCGCTGCCGAGGTCGACCGGCCCCTGGTCCTCCACGGGCTCGGTCACCAGCATGCTTCCCCCGGTCCGGTCCGTGGCGCGCCGCGAGTCCGAGGACCCGCACGGCGAGCTGCGCGAACAGCTCACCGAGAGCGTCCGCCGCGGCGGCTTCCTCGCCCTGACGGTCAAGGCCGCCCGTCTGCAGGGCACGGCCGAGACGATCGCCGCCCGCTTCCCGGTGGTGCCCGTCGACCTCGGGGCCCTGTTCCTGCGGGAGTTCAGGCAACTCGTCGAGGAGAAGGGCCAGGACTGGCGGACGGTCCTGCGCGCCGACGCGGCCTCCGCGCCGGGCCGGGTGAAGCCGGGCCTCGCCACGTTCGTCCGCGTCGTGTGGCAGCGGGTCGCCGACGACCTCGCCGCCCGCTCCGCCGAGCCGCGCACGGTGCTCTTCCTCCACGACGCGGGTCTGATCGCCCGGTACTGGGACGAGGGCGGACGCACGTTCCTGGTCACCCTCCAGGGGGCCGCCCGCCGTCCGTCACAGGGTCCGCACGGTCTGTGGCTCCTGTGCCCGATGGAATCCAGCGTCCAGGACCCGCACCTGGACGGGCAGCCGGTCGAGGCACTGCGCAACGACGGGGAGGTGGCCTACCTGGCCGGGGGGTTTCTCAAACAGCCTGTGTAAAGGGCGAGAAGAGGGGGCGGCCCCGCCCGTACTTTCGCCGGGCAGTCACCCGCCCGGCGGGGGTACGGGCCCCGCCGGGCGGGTGCCGTCCGAATGTCAGTTGACGGGCATGCGGGGCACACCGCCCTTGCGGCTGATGTCGAACGCCAGCCGGTAGATGTCCGGCAGGTCGATCGCCTCTCCGCTGCGCCTGGTCATCACACCCAGCTCGATGAGTTCCTCCAGCAGTGCCACGGGGTTCTCCAGTTCCCGCGGACCGCTGCCGGAGCGTTCGTCCTTGAGCTGTTCCCGTACCTTGCTGACCAACGAGCCCTGGTGCCACGCGTAGTGGACGGCCGAGGCCTGGAGCGGTACCTGGGTGTTCTCCAGCTGTTCGACCGCGAGGGCCGCCCAGCCGATGTCGTCCTGCAGTTCGGCGACCCTGCTGTCGGCGGCGGAGCTGAGACTCTCGCGGATGGCGTCGTAGTGGAGGGGCACCGGGTGTCCCGCGTGCCGTTCGCCGGTCAGTACGGCGGCCTTGCACAGAGCCTTCAGCCATGTCCGTGGACTGACCCGGCCCTTGCCGTCCTGCAGGTGGTTCGGTACCCAGGTGTACGTGTGTCCCTTACGCCGGTCCGTTCCCATGAACGGCCCGGCGAGGGTGATGAAGACCTCCTCCTGGCGTTTCCGGTCGGCGATGACGTCGACGGGTGCGACGTGGCGGCCGTCCTCCTGCCGCCAGGTGCCGGTCGCCGTGCGGAACTTCCCGGCCTCGGGAGTGGTGTGGTTGCCCAGCTGGTGGAAGAGCAGCCCGTAGAGGTTCTCCCGGCTCCATTCCAGGTCCGTGGCGTTCGCACCGAGCTTGGACGCGTCGGGGAACATCTTCGGTGCGTTCTCGTACATGTCCGGCCGTACGAAGATCTTCGCCCGCAGGGTGCCGGTGGTCAGGCGCAGTTCCAGCGCCAGCCGGAACAGCCCGGACAGCAGCCGGTCCGTCTGTCCGCGCACACTGTGCAGGTGCTCGAGGGCGTCGAAGAGCAGCACGCGGGTCTCACCGCGCTCGCGGCTTTCCCGGTCGGCCGCGGCGATCGCTGCGTCGTAGGCCTCCGGGTTGTCCCGCGTCCAGCGGACACGGTCGGTCCAGCCCTCGATGCGGCGGATCTCCGGAACGTTCAGGGCCATCAGGACGATCGCCGCCCACAGCTCGTCCGGGGTCGCCCCGTCCGCGACGAGTTTCTCCCGTGTCCGCTTGTACGGGAAGGGCGGCTCGCCCGCATCCTCGCTCTCCAGCCCGAACGCCGTGGTCACCCTGGTGCGGCGGAGCCGGGGCATCATGTACGAGGCGGCGGCGATCTCCCTGAGTTGTCCGTCGACCAGTGCCTTGGCCCAGAACGTCTTGCCCGTGCCGCGTGCTCCGCGCACCACGGTGACGTCCGGATCCAGGGCCAGCCGGTGCGAGGACGGAGTGAACAGGGTCCGCAGACCGGGGCCGGTGGTGTTCGCGTCGGGAGCCGAGCCGAGCGCTTCGATGAGCAGCTTGCGGTAGTCGGCGGGCGTCGGTTCGCTCATCACGCGTCCTCGTGCGGTTCGGGCAGCAGGCGTTCCACCGTAGTCGTGAACTTGCTGTACGCCGCCTCCACGAAGGGCAGCTCGGGCCAGCGGCGGCTGCGCAGCGGGTCGAGCCCGACCAGGTCGTTGCCGAACAGGATGGGGATCGCCGCGTAGGGGGCGTCGTCCACCTGGCCGGCGGGCGTGTAGAACGGCTCGGGCTCGTCCTCGTCGGGCAGGTTGTACAGCGTGTCCACGAACAGGTCGTAGGCGTTCTTGCGGAGCACACCGAGCCGTTCGGTGTCGCCCGCCGAGTGGAACATCGCGCCCACGATCCTGACCCTCTCCCGGAGTTCGCGCGCGCGGTCCGGCCGGCGCTGCCACTCGGAGAGCAGCATCCGGTAGCCCTCCCAGGTCGAGGGGTTGTCCACGGCGAACAGCAGGGCGAGTCCGCTGAGCCGGGTGAGCGTGACGGCGGCGATGTCGTGTATGCCGGCGCGGCTGTCGAGCAGGATGTGGTCGGGGCGCCGGGCGAGCCGCTCGACCTGGTCCTCGCACGCGGCGATGGCCTGTTCCAGCCGGACGGCGAACGGACGGGGCGGCGCGCCGTCGCCGGTGGCCGGGAGGTCGGTGTAGATGCGGTTCAGCTTCGACAGGTAGTTGTACGGCTGTCCCTCCAACGGCAGTCCGCAGGCCGGGGCGAGGAACACCTCTCCGTTGCCGTGGTAGTTCAGCAGCGAGGCACGTCCGACGAGTTCCAGGTCGTCCGCGTTGCCGACCGCGGCCTCCACGAGGTGGTCCACGATGCCGTGCCGCGGTCTGCCCGCCTCGTCCGAGAGCAGGTTGGACACGCCGGGCGACTCCAGATCGAGGTCGACGACGAGCACACACCGGCCCAGGTCGGCGAGGTGGCGGGCGAGGACGGCGGTCGCGGTCGAGCGGCCGACCCCGCCCTTGAACCCGTACAGGGCCACGCGCCGGTCCCGGCGGGAGACCGGTGTGCCGGAGGCGCTGTCGTCGTCGCGTTGGAGCCAGTCGGTTCCGACGACCGTGCGTTCCAGTGTGCAGATCCTGCCGACACCGTCGGCGCGCGGGCTCACCTCGGTGAGTTCCGGCGCGGTGAAGAACAGTTCCGGCGCGAACATGGAGCGCGCGGTCTGTACCGGTTCCAGTCCGGTGAACGGCCGGGTCACCTCGGTGAACCGCTCACGCAGGGAGCCGAGTTCGGGGGAGTCCGGTGCGAGCCGCTCGCTCATGTCGTCGATGAGGAGCGAGGCCCGGCCGAGCAGATCGCGGGCGAGTACGACGTCACGGCCGAGCGCCGCGGCGTCCTCGGCCACCTGCTGTGCGGCCAGCCACGAACGGTCGAAGCCTGCGCTGGGTGCCGTCATGCGAGGGCCCCGGTTCCCAGGACGCGTGCCTGTTCGTGAGCGGCGAGGAGGTCGTACGCCGCCCGCAGGTGCCGGTCGAGGTCCGCGTCGCTGATCGCCGTACCGTCGCAGTACCTTCCGGACACGTCCCAGTCGTGGAACGGGTTGTGCCCGATCAGCCGCAGAAACAGGACCCCTGTCTCGCGTGCCCGCCGACGGTCGAGAATCGTGGTCAACTGTCCCCACAGGTCGGGGAGATGCTCGTGCAGATACTCCTTGCGGTCCTGTTTGCGCCACTTCCCGCCGGGCGGGTTCGGCTGCGAGCTCAGCTCCAGATCGCCGTTGTAGGGCCGCTGCTTGTCGTTGAGCCGGGAGCCCAGGTAGTCCAGGAGGATCGCCTTGATCGCGCATTCGGCGGCCAGCCCTGCCGAATGGTCGGCGGCGATGGTTACTGAGGTTGAACTCGTGGTGTCGTTGGGTTACTCAGGCAGGTCTGATGGTCAGGCCGGTCTCGGCGAGGCAGCCGTCTATGAGGTCGCTGC
>NZ_JBSGHG010000031.1:0-81652 GCF_053604275.1 Streptomyces sp. NPDC004051
CATTTCGCCCACGTCTGCCCCGATCCTGCTCTGGGGGGCGTCTCCTCCACACAGCCCCCCCCACCGCACCCGTTTTTCGCCCCGCCACCCGCCCCCGGCCGGGGGGCCGCCGGACCCCCGGCCCGGCGCCCCCCGGCCGTTTCGCACGGCCACGCCCCGCCCGTGCGCGGGTGGGGCGTGGCCGCCGCGTCACGGCCGGAGCCGGGCGGTCAGGTGCGGTAGGCGTAGTACGACGCGTTCGGGTACGACGCGATGATGCTCGTCACCGACCTGCTGTAGGTGTTGGTGGAGTGGTACGTCAGATACGGCACGCCCTGGCTGCGGGACGTGACGATCATGGTGTGGTCCTTCGAACCGTTGTTGTCGAAGTCGATCTGCAGCACGTCGCCGACGTCCATCTGGTGGACGTTGGCGAGGCTGGTCGTCCGCTTCGAGTTCTGGGCGAACCAGGACCACTCGTTGACGCCGACGAACGAGTGCGACTGGATCTCGGCGTTGCCGAACCACCGGGTGTAGTCGTACACGTAGCCGGGGACGTGCTTCCAGCCGCCCTCCTTCAGGGCCTGGCTGACGAAGTTGGTGCAGTCGCCGCCCGCGCCCGCCCCGTTGAAGTTCGGGTAGTCCGGGTTGTAGTTGGACCAGTGGCGCTTGGCGTAGTCGGCCATCGCCTTGTAGTCCAGACCGCTGGCGGTGAAGTTCTTCGGGTTCGCCGGGCCGGGGAACGCGGTCGAGGCCTTGGGCGCCGCGGGCGTGGTGGTGGCCGACTTCACGGTCACGGGCTCGGTGGTCGGCGGCGCGGTCGTCTCGTTCACGGCGAGGTTCTCCTCCTCGGCCGGACGGATCCCGGTCAGCTGCCAGTCGCCCCGCCGGTCCGCGGTGAACGTCAGCTCGTGGCGGGTCTGGAACCCCGTGGTGTTCGGCGCACCGCCGCGGGCCTTCGCGTAGGTGAGGGTCGTGGTCTCGGTGGCCACGGCCTTCGCCTTGCGGCCCTTCACGTTGGTGGCGCCCAGCGTGACGGTCGTGCTGCCCTTGCTGTACTTCTCGCCCAGCTTCGCGAGTGCGTTCCGGCGCCGGTCCAGCTTCGACAGGGCCGTGTCCTCGCTGCGGGCCGTCCCGGAGGACAGCCGGACGTCTCCGGAGAAGCCGCCGGTCCGCGGCTTGTTCCGGTCGCCCTGGCCGCCGGCGACCAGGGCCTCGGTGCGGTCGGTGAAGACCGCGTCCGCGAGGCGCTGGAAGGTGGCCTTGGTCTTGGCGTCCACCGTCGGGTCGTCGGTGACCGCGGCGCCCGCGCTCCAGACGGGCAGCATCGCCGCTCCGGCGACGACGGAGACGGTGGCCGCCCCGAATATGGTGGCACGGCGCCGCGTGCGGCTTATTCTTCTCGACTTCATGGATGTTTCCCCTCTTGCCCCGGCTGGGGGATGCCGGGAAGCCGCATCCTCGCATGAGATGTGCGGCATCTGTGAAGAGGGGTGGGCCAGTTGACCCTGTGGTGACGGTTCCTCACTTCACCACGGTCGCCCAGTCCGGTGACTGGGCCGGGTCGAGGGTGCGCAGCCGCTCCAGCGTCGCGGGCTTCTGCACATCCATCCAGTCGGCCAGTTCCCTGAAGGACACGCACTGGACGTCCTTCTTGACGCACACGTTCCTGATGACCCGTTCCACGGCCCGCATGTAGATGCCGCCGTTCCACTGCTCGAAGTGGTTGCCGATGAACAGGGGCGCCCGGCTGCCGTGGTAGACCCGGTTGAAGCCCGCCATGTAGGTGCCGACGGTCTCCTCCTCCCACTGGGGGTACATGGCCGGATCACCGTCGGTCTTGCCGTCGGACTGGTTGTAGAGGAAGTTGAAGTCCATGGACAGGCCCTGGTACTTGCCGCCCTCGTAGGGGAGCATCTGCAGCGGGAAGTCCCAGACGCCCTCCTTCTTGGTCGGCCATATCTGGAAGTCGCCCGCGGAGCTGGAGTCGTAGCGGTAGCCGTAGTCCTTGATGGCCTTCAGCAGGTTCGCCTGGCCCTCCAGACAGGGGGCGCGCCCGCCGATGACCTCCTTGTCGACGTCGAAGGGCAGCGGGGACAGGTCCGTGTAGCCGGTGTTGGTCTTCCACTTCTTCACGAAGGAGTTGAACTGCTCGATCTCGCTCTTCCACTCCGCGACGCTCCAGTCGCCGCCGCCCTTCTCACCGCAGAAGTGCCCGTTGAAGTGGGTGCCGATCTCGTTGCCCGTCTTCCAGGCCCTGCCCAACTGCTCCAGGGTGGTGCGGATGTGCTCGTCGGTGGGGTAGCTGATCGCCGCGGCTCCCCTGTCGTGCTGGGGCGGGTCGTACAGCTCCTTCTTGGTCTTCGGCACCAGGTAGATCCCGGTGAGGAAGAACGTCATACGGGCGTCGTTCTCCTCGGCCACGTCCAGGAAGTGCGAGAAGAGGCCGTCCTCGCCCTGCAGTGCGCCGTCCCAGGAGAAGACGACGAACTGGGGAGGCTTCTGGCCCGGCTTGAGCGGCTCCGGCTTCAACCGGTCTTTCTGCGGGCCGGTGTAGGAGGTGGATCCGTCTCCCAGGACCTTGGTCTTCCCGTCCCATTCCGGCTCCTCCGCGGCGGCCCCCGCGGCCTTCTTGCCGTCCCCCGAGGAAGCCGTCGGCGCGGTGTCGTCCGTGCCGTTCAGCACCAGGTAGCCCGCCGTCAGCGACGCGACGGTGAGGAGCGCCGCCGACGCCAGGACCGCGGGGCGGAGGAGGACGGCGGTGCGACGCGGCGCCTTGGCCTTGCGGCGGCGCCCCGACGATGGCTTCATGTGCGGCTCGTTCTCCAGAGTCGGTGGGGGGACTGCGGTGCCCGGCCGGTGGTCATCCGGAAAGGCCCAGGGCACCGGACCAGATGCCATAGGGGACGCTGTCGTCGGCGGTGCCGGCGATACCCTCCAGCGGCAGTGGTTCGAGGCTCTCGGTGAGGTCGATGCGGTAGACGACGACGGCCGTGGAGACGGACTCGTGCGTGCCGACGTACCAGGCGGCGGTGTCCTTCTCCGTCGTTCCGGGCTTCCCGCCCACCTTCTCGGTGGCGGGCGCGCCGTCGGGGTGGGCGGTGCGGAAGGACTCCGTGAGCGCGGAGCTGACCTCCTCGGCCACCTCGGCGCGGACCGCCCGACGTGGCTCGGGCAGGTCCAGGGGGATCTTGGCGCCGTTGCGGGTGACGCGGCGCACCGAGTACGGCTCGGTGTGCTCGCCGGCCGCGGCGAACGTCGAGTAGCCGCCGGCCATGCGGATGGCGCTGGGCGTGGAACTGCCCATCGACAGCACGGGCACCCGGGCCCCGATGCTGGAGGGCAGCAGCCCGGAGGCCACGGCGGTGGCGCGCACCTTGTCCAGGCCCGTGTCCATGCCGAGCTGCATGAACGGCGTGTTCACCGAGAGGGCCATCGCCCGGCGCAGGGAGATCTGCCCGTAGGACTTGTCCCCGTCGTTGCTGGCGGCCACCTTGCGGCCGCTGCGGTCCCAGTACGGCCCCTCCGGCGTGCTCACCGGCACGTCGTCGTCGCCGTTGTAGAGGGATTCGCCGGTGACGGGGGTCCGCTCTCCGTCACGGGTGGTGCGGACGCCGTGCTGCAGTGCCGCCGCGTACACGAACGGGGTGAAGGCCGTACCGGCCGGGACAGTCGTGGCGTTGGACTCGTTGTAGCCCTGCTTGCGGTGGTCGGGGCCGCCGTAGACGGCGAGGATCCGGCCGTCGGCGGCCACCGAGGCCGCCCCGTAGTGCACGGTCTTCGCGGCCTTCGGATCGTCCTTCAGCGCCTTCTTGCGGGCCTTGGTGACGACGTCGGTGAGCCGGTGTTCCCGCTCCTTGTCGAAGGTCGTGTAGATCTGGTAGCCGCCGAGGTCGAACTGCTTCTCGGAGATCTTCCCGGACTTCTTGGCGTACTGGGAGGCGAGTTCGACCAGGTAGTCGCTCTGCTCACCGGTGGAGTACAGCGGGTTGCTCTTCAGCGGCTCGGGGAACTTCTTGTACGTGGCCCGCTCGGCCGGTGAGAGCTTGCCGATGTCGACCATCCGGTCGAGGGTCCAGGTCCAGCGCTCCACGGCACGGTCGCGGTTGGCGCTGCTCAGGGTCGGGTCGTACAGGCCGGCGCCCTTGAGCAGGGAGGCCAGGAACGCGGCCTCGCCGGCGTCGAGTTCGCTGACGTCCTTGCCGTAGTAGGCCTGGGCGGCGCGCTGGATGCCGTAGGTGCCGCGGCCGAACCAGCTGGTGTTGAGGTAGCTCTCGAGGATCTCCTCCTTGCTCATCCGGTTGTCGAGCTTGAGGGCGATCATCGCCTCGGTGAACTTGCGGCGGACCGTCTGGTCCTGGTTCAGATAGGCGTTCTTGACGTACTGCTGGGTGATGGTCGAGCCGCCCTGGGTGTCGCCCTGGCCGAACGTGCGGAGCACGGCGCGGGTGAGGCCCATCACGGAGATGCCGGGGTCGTTGAAGAAGTTCTCGTTCTCGGCGGCGAGGACCGCCCAGCGGACGTCCTCGGGGATGTCCCGCAGCGGCATCTCCTGGCGCTGCACCCAGCCGGTACGGGCCATGGGCGTCCCGTCGGCCCAGAAGTACACGTTGTCCTGCTGGGTGGCGTGCGAGTTGAGGTCGTCCGGGATGTCGGTGGCCGCGTAGGCCACGACGAGGAAGAGGAAGCTGAGACCGATGCCGGCGAACGTGCCGCCGAGCCACTGCCGCCCGGAGGGCAGCCAGCGGCGCCAGTCGGTGCGTCCGGGCCGGGGGTACTCCGGCTTCATCCGGCGGGCGTGGGGCGCGAGGCGGGCGGCCGACGCGGCGAGGAAGCTCAGCAGGGGCGCCAGGCGGGGGTTGGCGGCGAGGCGGGAGCGGAGGGAGGGGCGGGGGGCCTTGCGGGGGTTCCGGTTCCTGGAACGGGGAGATCGGCCGGCGTTCTCGCCGCCGCGTATTCGCCCCGAGGGGGCCGGCTCCGCGGCGGCGGAGGCGGACCCGTCGGCCGTCCCGGGCACCTCGGGCACCTCGGTGGCCTCGGGCTTCTCGTTCTTCGTGCCGGCTGTGCGCTGCACGGGCATGCGCAACTGCACGGTCTCTTCTGCCTTGAACGAGCCGAGCGCTTTCAACTGCATGGTGACGTCGGGTTCTTCCCCTCGCCCCTCCGGCGTCACGTGTCCCCCCTCGCACTCAGCACCAGTACCGCACGCAAGACGTACGAGCCTACGACTTGGTTGCGGTCGACACGACTGCGGACCGACTGCCGCCTCACGGTTCAAGGCACTGAAAAGTATCAGCGTCCTGCACAGTACCTCCACACGTGAAAGCGCGCATGGCAAGGCGTGGTTGGTGATGAAGAGCACTCCGGAGCGCGAGGGGTGACATCCGCTCAGGAGGGATCGGTGACGATCCGTCCGGTTCGTCGAACCGCTTCACCGGCGCCGCGGCCGGTGCGTCGTCCTAGAGCGAGCCGACGACCTTGCGCGGGGTGACCCGGACGACGACGCGGGGGGCGTCGGCGGCGGAGGCCGGGTTGAAGTCCGCGTAGGCCTTGCCCGTGTACTTGCGGGAGAGCTCCTCGATCAGCTCCGGGCCGCCGTCCGTGTCGAGCGTGGCCGTACCGCGCACCTCGGCGTAGGTGTACGGCGCGGTGGGCGGGTTGATCATCACGGTGATCCGCGGGTCGCGGCGCAGGTTCCGCTCCTTCCTCCGGCCCACGGTCGTGGAGATCAGCAGGTCGTCGCCGTCCCGCTTGATCCAGGTCACCGTCAGCTGCGGACTGCCGTCGGGCTGGAGGGTGGCCACCGTCGCGAAGACGGGGGTGTCGTCGATGAGCTTCTTGAGGTCGTCGGAGAGTTCGGCAGACACGGCGGGCCCTTCCACGTGGACGTCCCGTACCCGCGGCACGGGACTCGGCAACGGCTGGCACCGCATCACGTTAGCCCCACGGCACGGCGCCCCGGCCCGGGACACGGCGGCCGGGGCCGAGTGGGCGGCTCCCGGCGTCAGCCCCCGTGCACCGCCGCACCGGTCCTGCTCCGCCGGCCGGCGCGGCGCTCCGTGCCGTCGGGCCACAGGCGGGGCCTCCGTTTCGCCGCCAGGTCCTCGACCCAGCCGACCGCGAGGACCGCCAGGCCGATGAGCGGCCAGACCAGGGCGAACATCCACAGCGTGTACGTGCTGCCGATGGCCTCCACCCCGCGCTCGCTCTGCAGGAACGGGACGCGGTACAGCAGGTCGACGAGCGGGACCGTCGCCAGGATCAGCAGGTTGTGCCACAGGTAGATGGTGACCGCGCGGTTGTTGGAGAGGGTCACCAGCTTCTCCCACTGCGCCAGGCGCCCCGGGAGTTCCCGCCACGACGGGGAGTACTGGAGCAGGATCACCACGAAGCCGAACGACCAGGTGGCCTGGGCCAGCGGGATGTCGTTGAGGTCCCAGCCGTCGGGGCCCAGGTGGCCCGAGGCCCACCACAGGCCGAAGGCCATCACCAGGGACGCGCAGGAGACCGAGAGGTAGCGCGGGATCCGCTGCAGCACGCCCTCGTGGTGGGCGAAGCCCAGCACCCAGCAGCCGCCGTAGACCGCGAAGTCGGTGACCGCGTTGCCCGTTTCGCCGGGGATGGTCACCAGGCCCGTGCCGACGACCGCCGTCAGGCCCAGCGGGGCGAGCAGCGTCGGCCAGGGGGCCCGGCGGAACGCCCACAGCAGCAGCGGCGACGCGATGACGAACCACAGGTAGGCGCGCAGGTACCAGAGCGGGCCCGCGGCCTGCACGGCCCAGGTGGCGTCCAGCAGGCCGGAGGCGGAGCCGAGCTGCTCCGGGTAGGGCGGGGCGCCGATCGGGACGAGGTAGTTGGCCAGTCCGGCCAGGCCCCGGGCGCCGTCCTTCGCGGGGTTCCAGCCGTTCACGAACATCATCGTCAGCGCGACCGCGGCGAACGCCCACAAGGGCGGCAGGAGACGGCGGATCCGGCTGCGGATCACGCTCGCCGCCGGGCGCTTCAGGGAACGCGCCATCAGTGAGCCCGCGAGCGCGAACATCACGCCCATCGACGGGAACAGCACCGTCAGCCAGGCCCAGCCGAACAGGTGGTAGACCACGACGCGGACCAGGGCTATGGAGCGCAGCAGGTCGAGGTACCGGTCGCGGCCCGGTTTCGCGGCGTCGGCGGTCCGGGCGGCGGCCGGCTCCGGTACGGGTGCGGGCTCGGTGGTGTGCTGGGTCATGCCACGGGCCTCCGGTCGTCACTGCTCGGCGCGCGCGGGCCGGGTACGGATCCGCCGGGCGCCTCGACGACGCCGGTGCGCCGCAGCTTCTGCCAGCGCAGGCGGCCGCCGGTGAGCGCGGTGATCCAGGACTGGAGCAGCACCACGTACATGAGCTGGCGGTAGAGGACCTGCTGCAGCGGCAGCGAGATCAGATGGGTCATGCGTTCGCGGTCGAGGCGGAAGGCGAAGGCCGCGCAGACCGCCTGGACGGCGAGGACGCCCAGCCACGCCATGATCGTCTTCTGGGTCGGGCCGAAGACGATGCCGTAGAGCAGGAAGACGTCGATCAGGGGGGCCAGCAGCGGGGCCAGGACCATGAACAGGGAGACGAAGGGCAGGCCCACGCGGCCGAAGCGGCCCGAGGGTCCCTTCTCGATCACGGAGCGGCGGTGCTTCCAGATGGCCTGCATGGTGCCGTACGACCAGCGGTAGCGTTGGGACCACAGCTGCTGGACGGTCTCCGGGGCCTCGGTCCAGGCGCGGGCGTTCTCGGCGTAGACCACGCGCCAGCCGGCCCGGTGCAGCGCCATGGTGACGTCGGTGTCCTCGGCGAGCGTGTCGTCGCTCATGCCGCCGAGCGGTACCAGTGCCGAGCGGCGGAAGGCGCCGACGGCCCCCGGGATGGTCGGCATGCAGCCCAGGATGTCGTACATGCGGCGGTCCAGGTTGAAGCCCATCACGTACTCGATGTGCTGCCAGGCGCCGATGAGGCTGTCCTTGTTGCCGACCTTCGCGTTGCCCGCGACGGCCCCCACCTTCGGGTCGCCGAAGGGCTGGACGAGTTCGCGGACGGTGGACGGCTCGAAGACCGTGTCGCCGTCCATCATCACGACGATGTCGTGGCGGGCGTTGGCCAGGCCCCGGTTGAGCGCGGCCGGTTTGCCCGCGTTGAGCTGGCGGATCACCCGGACGTTGGGCAGGCCCATGGCCTCCACGATGCGGGCGGTGCCGTCGCTGGAGCCGTCGTCGATGACCAGGACCTCGATCGGGTGGTCGCTGTCCATCAGGGAGCGGACGGTGTTCTCGATGCACTTGGCCTCGTTGTAGGCCGGGACCAGCACCGTCACCGGCTCGGTGACCGGCGGGCCCCAGCTGAAGCCCCGGCGGCGGACCCGGCGGGCGTGGGCGCCGGCGAGGAGGAGCATCAGCACGAAGCGGGCGATGACCAGGGAGCCGATGACCGCCAGGCCCACCACCAGACCGCCGGTGAGCTTCTCCGAGGCCTGGACCAGGAAGACCCACGCCTTGCCCTTCCACAGTTCGGCACCGGTCACCGGGCTCATCGCGCTGGGCGCGTCCAGGGCATCGGTGAGGTTGTCGAACTCGTAGCCCTGCTCCTTCAGGTCGGGCAGGAGCCTGTCCAGCGCCGCGACGGTCTGGCTGCGGTCGCCGCCGGAGTCGTGCATCAGGACGATGGCGCCCTCGCCGTTCTCCGGCGTGGCGCGGCGGATGATCTCGTCGGCGCCGGGCCGCTGCCAGTCCTCGCTGTCGGTGTCGTTGACGACGGTGATGTAACCGCGGCTGCCGATGTACTCGGTGACCGGCCAGGTCTTGTTGTCCATGGCGGCGGAGAAGGAGGAGTACGGCGGGCGGAAGAGCGAGGTGCGGATGCCGGCCGCGCCGGTGATCGCCAGCTGGTTCTGCGACAGCTCCCAGTCGATGCGCCTCTTGGACTGGAGGGAGAGGTCGGGGTGGTTGAACGTGTGCAGGCCGATCTCGTGGCCCTCGTCGACCATGCGCTGGACGAGGCCCGGGTAGCGGGAGGCCATGGTGCCGGTGACGAAGAAGACCCCGTGCGCGTCGTGCTTCTTCAGCACGTCCAGCACCCTCGGCGTCCAGACCGGGTCCGGGCCGTCGTCGAAGGTGAGGACCAGCCGGTGGTCGGGCACGCTCAGGCTCTCGGTGCGGCCGCCGCGGGCGTCGATGACCGGGCCGCCCCCGAGGATCTCGTCGGGCACCTCGTCGGTGGGCGCGGGCGGCCGGACGCGGTGGTCGGCGAGGATCTCGCTGTGCGTGTATCCGCGCAGCATGAGCATCGCCGCCAGGGCGACGAGCACGAGCAGCGGAAGCATCAGGCGCAGGGGCAGGCGGCGGCGCCTGGGGCGGCTGCGACGCCGGGAACCGCCTCGGTCTCCGGTCGCGGGCCCGGGGCGGCGGGGGTGGGATGCCATCAGAGGACGTGCTCCGGGGACGGTGCGACGGGGGCGGTGGACGGGGTCGGCGGTGCGGCGGGGCTCTCGGCGGCCACGGTCGGCGGGTCGGCGGGCGCCCGGGCGAGGTTGTCGGCGCCGGCGGGTTCCTCGTCGCCGGGGTCCTCTCCGGCGGGGGGTGAGGCCGGAGCGGTACTGGCGCCGCCCGAGGGGGTCGGCGTGGCGGTGGGTTCCGGGCCGGCCGGAGGGTCGGCCGGGGCGGTCGAGGAGGCGCCGGCGCCCGGCTTCGGGGTGGTCCCGGTCGACGGCGTCGGCGACGGGGCGGCGGGCTCGACGGCTCCGTCACCGGCGGCGGTCCCGCCGCCCGCGGGGAGGCCGGCGTCGGACGGGGTGGCGGGGTCGGGTTCGTCGGCGGTCGGCCCGGTACCCGGGTCCGGGACGACATCGGCGTCGGGGGAGGCGTCCGGTTCGGCGGGCCGGGGCGAGGTCTCGGCCTTCTCGGCGGGCTGCCCCTGCTCCTGATCGGGGACGGGCACCCAGGGTGCGTCGGAGTTGCCGGACAGCAGCGTGGCGACGATGACGACGGCGTACGCCGCGCAGGCGAGGCCGAGGACCAGGCCGATACGGCGGTAGCGGCGGCCGCGGCGGCCCGACTCGTCGACGAAGACGGGACCGTCGGAGGGCTCGTGCACCGCTCCGTCGCCGGACCGGTCCGGCGTGCCGAGCAGCGCTCCGTTGCCTATCTGCACGGCGTCGAGCTGGATCGTCACCTCGTGCGGGTCATGGGTCCGCCCGGCGGTGTCGTCGGCGGCGGTGTCGGGTGCGTCGGCCGCGTTGTCGGCGGGTGCCGCGGGGGCGGGGGGCAGGACGGCCGTCGCCGGGTCGTCCTCCTGCCAGGGGTCGCGCAGCGCTCCCTGCGGTCCGCGCTGCACGGGCGTCCTGCGCGTGCCGTCCGCGGCGGGCGTGCCGTCCATCGGACGCGTCACGGCGCTCGTGTCGTACGGATAGGGCCAGTCGTCCCTGGTGGCGGCGTAGGGTCTGGGCTCCGGTTCGGCGGCGCGGTCGGCCGCGCTCCGGGAGAACCAGCTCCCGTGGTCGCCCTCGGACGCGGACGCGGTCTCGGACCGGTCCGGTTGGGCGCCTTCTCGCCACTTCTCCACGCACTTCCCCCACGAGACTGTTCCGGGGTGCGCTCACGGCTCGAGCACCCACCGTCGGATTCGAGCCTCCCACCCGCTCCGAGCGCCCCTTTTATCACACTGTGCTCGAGCGTCGAATGTAGCGTACGCGGAGGTTCTGTGTTCCTCCGGTACTGATTCGTGTCATTCGTGAGACATCAGGAAGAACTCATGACAACAAGATCACTGGCCGAAACCCATCCCTCCGCAGGAGGCCGCAACCAGCCCTCCTCGGCGGCGATATCGGCGGCAGCCCTGCGAAGTCCGTCCAGGGCGGGGTGAATCCTGCCTTTCCGCCATGCCAGCGACACGGGCGACAAGGGAACCGGGTCGACGAGCGGGCGCACCACCATCGAGGTCAGCGCGGGGAAGCCCACCACGGCGAGGACGGGACAGCGTGTTCTGGCCATGATCCGCTCGAACTCCTCGTCCCCGACGGCCAGGGGTTCCGGCGGCGCGAGGGCGATGTCCCGCCCCTCGAACAGCCGCAGGGCGAGGTCGGTCCACTCCGGTGTGCGCGGATTGCCCGCCCCGGCGTACACCGTCTCGCCGGCCATCGCGGCGAGCGGCACCTCCTCCAGTGCGGCCAGCCGGTGGTCCTCGGGCAGCACCACCGCCATCGGCTCGTACCGCACGGGCTGCTGGTCGAGCCCGGCCCGCAGCGCCTCGGGGAGTCCCGCGAACCGCCCGAACGACGCGTCCAGCCGTCCCGCGAGCACCTCGGCCGCGGCCCAGGTCAGACCGCTCTCGTAGCGGGCCATCAGCTCGTGGCCGGGGGTGAGTTCGCGGGCCCGGTGCAGGACCCGGCGCGGGGTCGGCAGGCCCGGGGAGTTGAGGTCCACCAGCAGCGGCCGGGGCTGTCCGGCGGCGGCGATCAGGTCGTCCTGCGCCTGGAGGACGCGGCGGGCGTACGGCAGCAGGTGTTCGCCGTCGGCGGTGAGCGTCACCTGGCGGGTGGTCCGTACGAACAACTCGCTGCCCAACTCCCTCTCCAGCCGCCGCACATCACGGCTGAGCGCCTGCTGGGCGACGTACAGGCGCAGGGCGGCGCGGGTGAAGTGCAGTTCCTCGGCGACGGTGACGAAGGCGCGCAGGAGGCGGGGGTCGAGGTGGGTGGGGGCGGACATCCGGTGAACTTACAACGCCGGTGCGTGAATCGGTGCCGATCAGGTGTTGGACCGGTGCCGCGGGGGCGGGCGACCGTGGGTGCATGCCTCAGCCGACCTTCCACGGCCGCCGTACGGCCTCCCGGGACACCCCGCTGTTCACCGTCACGGCCGACACCCTGGTCGCCGTCGACTTCGCGCCGCGCGGGCGGCCGAAGAAGCCGGAGGACCGGGAACGGGGCCCGTACCGCCGCCTGTTCGCCCTGCCCGGCGCCCGCGCGTTCACCGTCTGGAACCTCGTCGCCCGGCTGCCGATGGGCATGTTCAGCGTGAGCGCGGTCATGATGATCGCCGGGACGCGGGGGTCGTACGCCCTGGCCGGCGCCGTCGTCGCGGCCGGGCTGGCGGCGACCGCGGTGGTCGCCCCGTGGACGGCACGGCTGGTCGACCGGTACGGGCAGGCCCGCGTCGCCCTGCCCGCGACGGTGTTCGCCGTGCTCGGCTCCCTCGCGCTGCTGCTCTGCGTGCGCCACGGCGCCCCCGACTGGACCCTGTTCGCCGCCTACGCCGCCACCGCGACGACGCCCAACACCGGCGGGATGTCCCGGGCCCGCTGGGCCCACCTGCTGAAGGGCCGCGCCGACGCCGCCGAAGGGCTGCACACCGCGAACTCCTTCGAACAAGCCGCGGACGAACTGTGCTTCATGCTCGGCCCGGTGCTCGCGGCCTTCCTCTGCTCGGCGCTCTTCCCGGAGGCCGGCACGCTGGTGGGCGCGGCGCTGCTGCTGACGGGCGTGACCCTGTTCGCCGCCCAGCGCTCCACCGAGCCGCCGGCCGAGCGGCGCGCGCCGGGCCGGGCTCCCTTCCGGGCGCCCGGGATGCGTCCGCTGCTCGTCGTCTGCCTGGCGACCGGTGCGGTGTTCGGCTCGATGGAGGTCGTCACGATCGCGTTCGCGGACACGCAGGGGCACCACGCGGCGGCCGGCGCGGTGCTGGCCCTCCAGGCGGCCGGCTCCTGCGCGGCGGGCCTCGCCTACGGGGCGGTGCGCCCGGCGGGGTCCGCCTGGTCCCGGCTGCCCCTGTGCCTGGCCGCGATGACCGCGCTGATGGCGCTGCCGCTGCTCGCGGCGGTCCTCACCGGCTCGCTCCCGCTGCTGGCGGGGGCGCTCCTGGTGGCCGGAATGGCCACGGCGCCGACGATGGTCACGACGATGACACTGGTCCAGCGCTGCACCCCCGAGGGCCGGCTGAACGAGGGCATGACGCTCGCGGTGACCGGCCTGCTCGGCGGGATCGCCTGCGGCAGCGCGGCCGGCGGCTGGGTCGTGGAGCACGTCTCGGCGGCGGCCGGGTACGGGGTTCCGATGGCGGCGGCCGGGGCGGCCCTGCTGACGGCGCTGGCCCTGTTCGGACCGCTGGGCCCCCGCTCGCCGTTCGGGCCGTCGAACCGCCCCGTCGAATCCCGTCCGGCCCATTGACGGCCCCCGGGCTCACCCATACCTTCACCCGTCGAAGCGCTTCGACACCCTTTCCCCTGCCTTTCCCCTCCCGTTCCCCTCCCGCCCCTTCCCCCGCGAACCGTGTCAGTGGAGGACTCCCGATGGCGAAGATCACGGATGTGGCCCGGCGCGCCGGGGTCTCCCCCAGCACGGTCTCGTACGCGCTCAGCGGCAAGCGGCCGATCTCGGAGGAGACCCGGCGCCGCGTCCTGACCGCCGCCCGTGAGCTGGGCTACCGGACGCCCGTCCGGGGCACCGCCCTGGGCGGCTCCCGGGTCCTGGCGCTGGCGGTCCCGGTGCGCTCCGGCGTCCATGTGCCGGTGGTGACGCAGTTCGCGGTGTCGGTGGTCACCGCCGCCCGCGCCCACGACCACGATGTGCTGCTGCTCACCCAGGAGGAGGGCGAGGAGGGGATCGAGCAGGTCGCGGAGACGGGGGCGGCGGACGCGCTGGTGGTGATGGACGTACAACTCCAGGACCCCCGCCTGCCGTTGCTGCGCTCGCTGCCCCTGCCGTCCGTACTGATCGGCGTCCCGGCCGAGCCGGACGGGCTGACCTGTGTCGATCTGGACTTCGGTGCGGCGGGCGAGCTGTGCGTGGAGCACCTGGCGCGGCTCGGGCACCGGACGGTGGCGCTGGTCGGTTCGCCGCCGGAGGTGTACGTCCGGCGGACGGCGTTCGCGCGCCGGCTCGTGCAGGGCTTCACGGCCGCCGCCGACCGGCACCGGCTCGCCTCCGCCGTGTACCCGTGCGGGGCGGGCCGGGGGGCGGCCCGCGCGATCGCCGAGCGGCTGCTGCGCGAACAGCCCGCGCTGACCGGGGTGGTGGTGCACAACGAGCCGCTGCTCGACCCGCTGATCGACGCCTTCGAGCAGCTCGGCCTGCGGATCCCCGAGGACCTCTCCCTGGTCGCCGTCTGCCCGGCGCCCGTGGCCGCCTCGGCCCGGGTCCCGGCCACCTCGGTCGCCGTGCCGTCCACCGAACTGGGCACCCGCGCGGTGCACCTGCTGCTACGGAAGCTGTCCGGCGCCCCGGTGCCGGAGGCCACCCTGCTCCCGCCCCGCCTGACGGAACGCGCCAGCACCGCACCGCGCGCGGAGGCACGGGCGGAAGGGTGAGGTCAGTGCCGCGGCTCTTCCTTCTCCGCCGCACTCGTCGCCGCACGCGCCGCCGCCGACGCCTCCCATCGGGCCGCGTGCCGTACGAACCAGATCGCCACCGGCGAACCCAGCAGGGCGGGCAGGAACCACACGATCATCCACGGCCCGCCGAACACCACGCCCACCACGGCCGAGCCGTACACCAGTAAGGCCATGGCGTAGACCGCGGCCGACTCCGCCCTCACCCGCCGCACCGCGGCCCACCACCCCACCATCGAAACCGAGCGCTCCCCGTCTCCTGCACACGCCCGCCGCACCGCGCCTCGTGAGCGGCGGCAGGCGTGCATCGGTCGACACGGATCCGATCACGCGACGCGCGCCCCGGGGAGTGAAATCTTCACGAATACGCCCGGACAGAGGTATCGCCGGTCACAGCCAGCCGTGGCGTTCGGCGATGCGAAGGGCGTCGACGAGGGTGCGGGCATGGAGCTTGCCCACGGCGGACGAGAGCCGATTGCGCACCGTGCCGACGCTCAGGAAGAGTTCGGCGGCGATCTCACGGGCATGCGCACCCGAGGACGCCAACCGCAGCACCTCGGCTTCCCGCTCGGTCAGAGGGCTGACCTCGTGGACCCGGCCGCCCCGCATTCGCGAGTCGATCACTCGTCCGCCCACGGCGACCCGGCGGATCGCGTCCGCCGTCTCGGCGGGGGTCGCGTTCTTGAGGAGATAGCCGGAGGCTCCTGCGGCGAGCGCCCGGCCCAGATGCCCGGGCCGGTCCAGCGCCGTGAGAATCAAGGTGCGGCATTCAGGCAGCCGTTCGGCGAGCACGGCGGCTACGGCGATGCCGTCCATGCCGGGCAGATCGATGTCGAGGAGAGCCACATCGGGCCGCAGCCGAGTGGCTTCTGCAAGCGCCGCAGGCCCGTCGGCCGCCTCGCCGACGACGGCGATGCCCAACTCACCCGAGAGCAGCACCGTGAGCCCGGACCGCACGACGGCATGGTCTTCGACCACCAGCACTCTGATCACCGACCGACTATCCCTTTCCGTTCCTGCCCGAGCGCATGAGGTTCAAGAGGTACCCACCCCAGACCAGTGTCAGCCCAGCCAGAAGCCCCCCCAATGCCGTTCGGATCAGCGAACCAGCCTCAGAATCTGCCGATATCTGACCCACCACCTGCAGGGAAACAAACATGAAAACCACAAAGACCAGAGTGGCAAGTACCGCCTTGATGAATTTTTTCACAAAAACCTCTGCAATGCCCTCGAGCGGAAAATCACGACCAGTTAAAGCAACGTTTCGCCGCTGCCGACAAGATCTCCTTGTCGGCAGCGAGTCCGAAACGGTTCCTCAGAGGGATTTTTCACCCTCGACAAGCGTCTGGGGAATCAGAGCCTCCAGGCTCCGCGGTGCCTTCCGCTTCCCCGGAGGACTCGCCAACCGCGAGTCACCGCGCTGCCGCCCACACGCATGGTGACACCACCGACGAGCCCAGCACGGACGTAACCCCCACGCGACCTCTTCGACACACCGGCGCGGTAACCGACTGCACCACCGACCGTACCGCCGAGCCAGAGGCAGCCAGCCGCGAAGGCCCCACCCGTGGCAATGGTGCAGCCACCGGAGACAGCGATTCCGACACCCCAGGTGACAATCGTCTGCTTGTTCTCACTCCAGGTTTTCCGCGCAAAGGATCTAGCATACCTGAGACCCGACCTGCCCTTCTTTCCCCACCGCTTGATCCGTTTACCCCAGCTCCATTTTCCATTGAGGTCGTACCGGTTGAGCGGGTCGGCGTGAGCGTACTCATAGGCGTTGAGGTTGCCGCCGTACACCGGGTCGACCGACAGGAAGCGGCCGGTGGCCGGATTGTAGAGGCGGACGCCCATGAGGGTGAGGCCGGTGAGGGTCTCGGTGGAGCGCTGCTTGGCACCGAGCCAGTTGTAGCGGGCGGGGGTCCGGCCCTCACGCGGGTTGCCGTACTCGTCATTGTCCAGCGCGACGGGAGCCGCGTCCGCGTCCAGCGGCAACTGGAGGGCCACGTCGCCGTGGACCGTGGTGAGTTGGAGGACGGTGTCGCCGGTCTTCGATGTGACGGCCGCGAGGTCGCCGGAGGCGGACTCGACGTTGCGGCTCAGTGCCCCGGTGGCGGTGTCCTCCACGATCCAGCGCGGGTTGTCGCCGTCGCCGTCGTAGTGGTTGAGCTTGGATCCGGTCCGGGCCCAGGTGCCGTCCGTGTCCGTCTCCACCGTCCAGGAGCGGAAGCGCAGTGCGGCGTCGAGCTCCCAGGTCTGGCGTTTGCCGTCCGCGGTCTGACGGTGGACCAGGTCGTTGGTGTAGTAGCCGACCGTGCTGCCCGGCAGCGCGGTGGTGCGGCCGAAAGCGTCGTAGGTGTAACCGGCGTCGACGAGACGGTCGGCGCTGTCGTAGGTGTGGTTGGTGGTGGTGGCTCCCGTGGAGGTGCAGGCGGTGCCGGACTCCGCGGTCGCCGTGGCCAGGGATGTGCGGTTGGTGCGCTTGTCGAAGGTGTAGGTGCGGCGGGTGCAGACCTCACCCGCCGTGTCGTCGACTCCGGTCAGCCGGCCCGCGCGGTCGTAGCGGTAGGTCTGGCTGGACCAGCCCTGGTGGCTGGTGACCTGTCCGTGGACCGACTCGCTGACCCGGTCGGTGTAGACGGTCGTGCCGTCGCTGTCGCGGGTGTAGTTCCGTGAGGCGGTGGAGCCGGTGGGGTCCTCGGTGACGGTCAGGGTGTAGCCGCCGGGGAGTTTCTCGGTGGCGACGGAGCCGTCGGCGTCGTAGGTGGCCGAGAAGGCGCCCGCGACGGAGTCGGTGGTCTTCGTGGCCAGTCCGCGTGGTTCGGCCGCGTGGTCGTAGGTGTAGGTGAGGGTGGACGGAACGGAGTCGGTGACCTTGACCTGGCGGTCGAGCAGGTCGTACTCGGTCTTCGTGACGCCTCCGTCGGCGTCCGTGTAGGAGATCTGGCGGCCGAGCTTGTCGTACGCCTTGGTGATCGTCCCGCCGGTCGGCGAGCTGATCTTGGTCACCGCGCCGGTCGCCGGGTCGTACTCCGTGGTGGTCTCCGGAACCGCCTGGCCGAGGCCGCCGGTCACCGTCGTCTTGATCTCGCGGCCGGCCGCGTCGTACGTCTTCGTGGTCGTCCGGTACGTCCCGCCGACCTCGTCGGTGAAGGTGGCCGGGTTGCCCCAGCGGTCATACTCGATCGTGGTGTTCACCAGCTTGTTCGGCTGGGAGCCACCACCGGTGATGTCACCGGCGGGACCGGTCCAGCACACCTGGTCCGCCCATTCGGGTCGGCCCTTGCACCAGCCGGTGCCGGTGGCCGACCAGTACTCGGTGATCCGGGTCGCGGCATCACTGCCCGTCCCGCCCGGGAGCACCTGGGAGGTGACCCGGCCCTGGCCGTCGTAGCCCGTGGTGGTGGTGAGGTTCAGGCCGCCCGCGTCCTTGGTGGTGAGCGTGGGCAGGCCCTTGACCCAGTCGTACTGGGTGGTCTCGACCCGCTTCTCGCCCATGACGGAGTAGTAATCGCGGACCCGGGCACCGGTGACGGTCAGCGTGACCTGGTCCTTGACCGTGGCCGTGCCGTCGCTCGGGCGGCCCTCGTCGTACTCCTTGACCGTCCACGAACGGGCCGGGACCGAGGTTCCGGCCTCGACCAGGACGGTGCTGCCGTCCTTGAGGTCCTCGGTCAGGTCGACCCGGTGGAGGGGGCCGAACTCCTCGAGCTCGCGCTGTCCGCGCTCGTCGTAGAGCGAGGTGGTGGACAGCAGGTGGGCGCGCTCGGCGGCCGAGCGGCCGATGATGCCCAGGTCGGTCAGCTGCTCCTTCTCCTCGGCGGTGGCTCCGAGCGCCAGGGCACGGTTGCCCGCGTTCAGTTCGCGGACGGTGTTGCCGAAGCGGTCGTACTCCGTGGTGCTGATGTGCCCGCCGGGCGTGGCGGTGTTGACCGTGCGGCCGGAGGCGTTCAGGTACGTCACCGTGGCCCGCTTGTAGGCGGCGGAGGTGAGGTCGGCGCCGTCGTGGGACGCCGGTACCGAGTCGGCGGGGAACACCGCGGTGGCGTCCGTGGGGGCGTCCAGCTGTCCCCACTCGGTGACGGTGGCGGCGCCCATGCCGTACGGCGCCTTGGTGCCGGTGAGCGGCACGCCGTAGACGACGCTGGTGACCGCGTTGCCCTCGACCGTGTCGGTGGTGCCCTGCTTCAGGGCCTGGCGGGACGACTTCAGCAGCATGCCGTCACCCGGCGCCGTGCCGGCGCCCGCGTTGCCGTAGGTGAAGGTGTGGGGCAGCTGGCTCTGCTGCTGCAACCAGGTCACCCGGCCGTCCCAGTAGGCGTACTGGGTCTGCGAGGACTGGCTGAGCCTCGGGTCCCACTGCTGGCGCAGGCTGCCGTTCGAGTCGTAGCGGTACTTGGCCACGACGGTGGCGGTCGCGGCGGAGGCACCGGGGCTGGTGGCCCAGATCCGGATCTCGCTGACCTGGCCGGCGAAGTCGCCGAACTGGCCGTCGTTCTCCGTACCGGTGGCGGTGGTGGTGGACGCGTAGACGAACTCCAGGACCTTGCAGCCCTTGGTCGCCGGGGACGTCTCACAGGCCGCGGTGGTGGCCGCCGAGGTCGGGGCGATGATCCGCTTGGGGCGGGCCAGCTTCTTGCCGTCGACGGTCACGGTCTCGGAGACGACCTTGGTGGTGGTGTTGGCCAGGCCGTCGAAGAGGGTGCTGCTGACCTGCCAGGTGGCGGACGCCGCGTCGGGCTTGGCGAAGGTGGTGACCGTGCCCTCGGTGTCGGACAGGGTCAGGGTCCCGGTCAGGCTGCCCTTGAGGGTCAGGTCCTCGGAGCCGGGCTCGGGGATCCAGCCGTTCTTCGCCGCGTTCGCGGTGAAGTGGATGGCGTCGCCCTCCTCCAGCACCACGTCGACCGCGGTGTCGGAGACCCGGCGGATGTGGCTGTAGTCGGACTCGGTGGTCTCCGCGACGGTGCCGGCGACCCACTCCTTGCCGAAGATCGCCGCCTGGCCCTCCTGCGACGCGCCCCGGTTGGGGGTGCGGGAGGCGGCCGTGCGGGACACCGACAGGTCGAACATCGACACATCGGTCTCGGAGAGCGTGAAGTTGCCGGTCAGCAGGTTGAGGGAGCCGGGGCCCACCTCGGTGGTGGTCGCTCCGTCCGCGTTGCGGTCGACGACCACGGTCAGCGGGGCGGTACTGCTCGCGGCGGAGGACGGGCCGGTGAAGTCGGCCTTCACCTGCACGGTTCCGTCCGGGTCGACGGTTTCCGTCGCGTTCCACACCAACGGTGCGTTCTTGCCATTGGCCAGCGGGACCGGCCAGGCGGTCAGCGGGGTGCCGCCCGAGGTGACGTCACCGAGCGGGATCCGCACCCAGGGGTCCGCCTCGGAGCGCCGCCAGGAGAAGGCCACCGCGTTGTACTTGCCCGCCTCGGCCTCGGCGACCAACGGCAGACGGCGGGCGGTGCGCTCACCCTCCGACGGCTGGACGAACCCACCCGAGCCCGCGTGGAAGAGGTACTCCGCTGCCTCGGACTTGTTGTCCGCCTTGTCGACGGCCCGCACCTGGAGGGTGTGGCTGCCGTTCTTCGGCGGGGTGACGGAGATCGCCTTGTTCGCGCCGGACCCGCCGGTGGCGACCTTGGTCCAGGTCACGCCGTCCAGGGACCACTCGAGCCAGTTGTGGTCGGTCCCGGCGGGCGGGGTGACGGTGAACGTGCCCGGCTGTCCCTCGCCCTTGACCCACTGCCCGGCCGGGTAGTCGGTCGAGGTGATCTTCGCCGGGGCGGACGGGGCCTTGGTGTCGACCGTGAACGTCTTCCACGCCGACCAGCCGGCGTTGTAGTGCGTCCCGTCGTAGGGGCTGGTGCGGAACTTGTACGTCTTGCCCTCGGCCAGCACCCCGGCCGGGACGGTCACCGAGGCGGCCTGACCCGATGCCACGAACTTGGAGACCAGATTGTCGCCGACCTGGGTGTTGGTCGCGTTGTCGTAGATCTGGAAGGTGCCGTTGACCTTGTCACCGTCGGCGTCGACGAAGGTGTCGCGCAGCGTCGGCGTCAGCGTGTTGACCTGGTAGGCGCCGCTGTAGGAGAAGAACGGCGGACCGGCCTCCTGCTTCGTGCCCGTCTTCGGCCGGAAGTTGTAGGTGACCGTCAGCTTCGGCACGTTCGACGCCGCGTTGGCGGAGTTGACCCGCTTCCACTGCGCCGTCGCCGACTCGCTCGTAGCGCGCAGGCCCATGTGCCCGCGCGTCGCCTTGGCCGCGGCCCACTCCTGCGCCAGCGAGGTCACGTCCGCGTTGATCCACCCGTCGGGGGCCGAGCCACAGTCGGGGTTGCCCCTGGTCTCGGTGGACGTCGCCTTCTTCGCGGTCCAGGTCGGCTGCGCCGTCCAGCGTGAAGAGGTCGACGCGGCCCCGGTGGACCACACCTCCCACGACTGGGCCTTGCAGTCGGTGTTGCCCGAATGGAAGTTCCACAGCGACAGCTTCGCGCTGGAGACCAGCGCGTCCGCGATCGGCGAGGTGTTCCAGGAGATGAACGACCGGGCGGTCCGCGGGGTCCCGTTCGGGTTCGTCGTCCCCGGGTTGCCGAAGTCCAGCTCCTTGTCGGTGGACCAGTCGCGGGTCTCGCCCTGCTGCACGTAGGTGTCGAAGACGTTGGAGAGCGCGGACGTGGACGGGTCCACCGTCACCGGGTACGTCGTCTCCGGGTCGGCGAGGAACTCGGCGTCCGGGGTGACCACCAGGTCGATGCCGCCCTTGCGCTGCACCACCTTCATGGCCACCGGCACCCTGCGGGTGTGCTCGCCCGACACCTTGTCGACGCTCGCGTCCCACATGACCGGTGCGGGCATGACGGCCCGCTTCTTGTTCTTCCGGTCGGTGAACAGCACACTGCCGTCCGGCTGCTGCTTCGCCGTCAGGCCCCTGGCCTTCAGCGGCAGGGTGTAGGAGTAGCCTTCGGCCGGTTTCCGCTTGATCTCGACGAACTGCTCGAAGCCGGTGCGGGTCGCCTCGACGACCACGTCGGCGCCCGGTAGGGCGTCGGGGTAGGTCGCACGGGTGCCGTCCAGTTCCGGCGCGGGCAGCCCGCCCTTCCACTGGAGGGTGATCCGCTCGTCTCCCTCACCCAGGGTCACCAGGTCACGGGCCGGGGCCTTGCCCGCCTCGCCGAGCGACCGCGGGACCGTGCCACCCTTGCCCGCCAGCCGCAGTCCTTCGGGGTGCGCCTTGGCCTCCACCACGCCGTCCGTCTCACGGAGTTCGACGTCGATGTCGGTCCACTCGCCTCCCTCCCGCTCGAAGCGGAGCGGGCCGGCCGCCAGCTCGGTGGTGAGGGAGCCGTCCTTGTTCACCAGGTGGTGGAGGTCTCGGTCCGCTCGGACAGCGCCTCGACCCGCTTGCCGCTCAGCCGGGCCGCGACCTTCGCGGAGGGGATGTCCGCAGCGGTGACGGGGCCCTCGGGGGCCGGTTTTCCGACCGCCTGCCGGGTCTTCTCCTGTTCGAGGGCCACCACCTGGCCGGTGGCGGCGACCACCACGGCGGTCTCCGCCGCGAGCACCATGGCGGTCACCACCGCGATCCGGGGCAGCAGCCGTCTGCGTCTCTGCAGGGCGACGGCCGACCCCTCCCACTCGTCGGTGGGCCGTATTCGTTCTGTCACTTCCGGTGTCTCCTTGTTGCTGTGAACATGGTCAAACCATGATCAAAACAGGGGCACCGCAGGGGGAAGAAGTGAAGATTTCACCCCCTGTGCAGAACATGTCAGAATCACAAAGACCGAGGTCATCACCGCTCCCAGCCTCCCCAGGCCACCAGGTGGGGCCACCCATCGACGAGGCCGGCAGGACAGGGGCGAAGGAACGATGCGGAGCGGGGCAGGGGGGAGCCGGACGGCTCCGCCGGGGGCTCGGGTCGCCCTCGGCACGCTGGTCGTGCTGGTGGTCGGATCGCTCGCGCTGACGGCGTTGGACGTCGCCTCGTCGTCGATCGGCAAACGCGCGATGGCCACCGGGCTCACCGTGCTGGTGCTGATGCCCGCCGTCCTGCTCGGGCAGTACGCTCCGCCGCCCTACCGGCTGCCGCACCGCTGGAGGTGGGCCCTGCTGCTGGTGCAGGCCGTGCTCACCTACCTGCCGCTGGTGCTCTTCCACTACCGGTGGCTGACCCTGCTCGGTTTCCTCGCCGGCGCCGTGCTGCTCACGCTGCCCCCCACCACTTCTCTCCCGGTCGCCCTGTTGGTCGGCGCCAGCGGTCCGCTGCTGATCCACACGGGCGTGGTCGTCACCGACCGGGGTTCGCTGAGCGTTCTGCTGAGCACGGCGATCACGGCGAGCACGGTCTTCGCGGTCGCCCACCTCGCCCGGCTCTCCGCCCGGCTGCACGGCAGCAGGGAGCAGACGGCCCTGCTCGCCGAGCAGCGCACCCGTGCACGGATGCGGCAGGATCTGCACGATCTGGTGGGCACGTCGCTGGTGGTCATCGCGATGCGGGGGGAAAGTGCCCTGCGGGCGGAGGCCCCCGAAGGGGCCGCCCGGGCGGCGCTCACGGAAATCGTGGAGCTCGCCCGGCGGACGCATGAGGACGTGCGGCGCATCAGCGGCCCCGAGGTGGCCTTCTCGCTGGCCGAGGAGTTCGCCCACGCCCAGCGGCTGCTCACCGCCGCCGGGATAGCGGTACGCACCTCCCTGTCCCCGCTCGTCGAGCCGGGCGGCGCGGTGGCGGACTGTCTGCGGTCGGTGCTGCACGAGGCGGTGGGCAATGTGCTGGAGCACAGCCGTGCCCGGGTCTGCGAGATCGAACTCCGGACCGGGGCCGACGGCATCCGGCTGACCGTCCGCAACGACGGCGTCACCGCCGCCCCGGCGCCGGCCCTCCCCTCGGCGGGCGGACGACGCCGCGGCACGGGCCTGACCGGGCTCAGGGGCCGGGCCGTCGCACTGGGCGGCACCCTGCACGCCGGACCGGAGGACCAGGATTTCTCGGTGGCGGCGGTTCTGCCGCTGGGCTGACGCGGCCGCACTGCGACGACGAAGGACCGGCCCAAGAGAAGGTCGGCCGCGCACGACACAGGCCCCGCCGCTGCTGCGACGGGGCCTGTGCCCACATGGGAATTGTGGAGATGGCGGGAATCGAACCCGCGTCCAACGGTGCGGAACCAGGGCTTCTCCGTGTGCAGTCCGCTGTGCTTTTCTCAGCCCCGGAGATCACGCGGACAAGTCTCCGACGGGCTCAGTCACTGTTGGATTTCCCTCTTCACCCCGTGACCGGGATCAAGGTTTAGTCCCCTGAATGATGCCAGGATCCGGGTCGGGAACACCCCCGGGCTGACACTCCCTCTAGTAGGAGAGCTGCTGCTCGCTACCTGAAATCAGGCAGCGAGGGCGAGCTCGCCCTGGGAGATGGATCGCTTGGAATTGGCGATTATTTTTTTCGGCCTGTGGTTTACGAGATCATGGCCGCTTCCTCGACACGCTTCCCCTGCTTCGACAGCCGCTGTCGAAACCGATCATCCCCATGTTCTCTTCTCAAGGTGCGCACCCGCTGTGGGGTGCTGTCGCCATCGTACGTGACCAACGCGGGTCGGTGCCAGCGTATTCCCGTGCGCCGGGTCCGGACGGGCCCGGAGCCCTCCTCGCCCACGGCCGGCCGCCGGGGCCGGGCGGGCTACGCCCGCTGCTTGCGGCGGACCGCCGAGATCGCCCGCTCGGTCTCGCGCCGGTCCTGCTTCTCGCGGAGCGTCTGCCGCTTGTCGTACTCCTTCTTGCCCTTCGCCAGCGCGATCTCCACCTTCGCGCGGCCGTCCTTGAAGTACAGGGCGAGCGGCACGATGGTGTGCCCCGTCTCCTGGGACTTGGACTCCAGCTTGTCGATCTCCGCGCGGTGCAGCAGCAGCTTGCGCTTGCGCCGCGCGCTGTGGTTGGTCCAGGTGCCCTGGCTGTACTCGGGGACGTGCACGTTGTGCAGCCACGCCTCGTTGCCGTCGAGCTGGACGAAGCCGTCCACCAGCGAGGCCCTGCCTTGACGCAGCGACTTCACCTCGGTCCCGGTGAGGACCAGGCCGGCCTCGTAGGTGTCGATGATGAGGTAGTCGTGCCGCGCCTTCTTGTTCTGCGCGATCAGCTTGCGCCCTTTTTCCTTAGCCATAGTGCGGCCCATTTTCGCACTACGGAGCGGGTTTGTGGAAAGCCGTTTCCCGCGCGGCTACCGGCCGAGCCCGGCGAGGACCGTCCCCGCCCGCCGGAGTGCCTGCGTGTCGGCCTCCAGGTCGGGGGTGATGCCGTGTCCGTCGACGCCGCGGCCGGACGGGGTGCGGTAGTGGCCGACGGTCAGTTCGGCGACCGAGCCGTCGGGCAGCCGGCCGGGCATCTGCACGGAGCCCTTGCCGAAGGTGCGGGAGCCCACCACGACCGCCCGGCCGCGGTCCTGGAGGGCTCCGGTGAGCAGTTCGGCCGCGCTCATCGTCCCGCCGTCGACGAGCACGACCAGGGGTCTGGTGATGTCGCCGCCGGGCTCGGCGTGCAGGGCGCGCTGCTCGCCCTCGACGTCGTAGGTGGCGACCAGGCCGCCGTCGAGGAAGGCGGAGGCCGCGGTGACCGCCTCGGCGACCAGGCCGCCGGAGTTGCCGCGCAGGTCGAGGACGAGGCCGGCGTCGGCCGGCGCCTCCTCGACGGCGGTCCGGACCTGGTCGCCGGAGCCCTTGGTGAAGGCACCGACCTTGATGACGGTGATCCGGCCGGGGAGTTCGTCGACGGTGACGGTGTCGCGGGAGAGCCGGACCCGGCGCAGGGTCTCGCTCCAGGTGCGCGTGCCGCGTTCCAGGCCGAGGCGGACGGTGGTGCCGGCGGACTCGGCCGCGTCGCCACCCCGGAGTAAGGAGACGACCTCGGTGACGGGCCGCCCGTCGACCGGCTCGCCGTCGACGCTGCGCAGCCGGTCGCCCGCGCGGATGCCCGCGTCGGCGGCGGGGGTGCCGCTGCCCACCCCGGTCACCTCGATCCGGCCGGACCGTTCACGGGCCCACAGGCCGACGCCGGTGTACCGGCCGTCGAGGGCGTCCTCGAACTCCTCGTACTCGCCCGGGGAGTAGACGGCACCCCACCGGTCCCCGCTGCGGCTGACGGCGCGTTCGGCGGCCTCCACGGGGGACGTGCCGGCCGCCATGGCCTCCTCGGCCGCCTCGGCGACCTCCGCGTGGCGTCCGGTGGGGGCGGCCGCCTGGGTGGGGCGCGCTGCGGGCTTCCGGTCGGTCGCGGGCAGGCTGCCGGTGGCCGCGCCGGCCACGAGCACGCCCGCGAACACCAACGTCAGGGCGGATCCGCGACGGACGCGGCGGGACTGACAGAACAGGGCACGACCTGACATGCCGGCGAGTCTAGGACAACGCAAAGGGGCGCACGGCCGGTTGACCGTACGCCCCTTCTTGGCAAGAATCACACCTTCAGGTACTTGCGCAACGCGAAGAAAGCGGCCAGGGCGGGCATCAGCAGACTCGTGGCGAGGATCAGCGGAAGCTTCGTCAACACCGCGTCCCAGCCGATGAAGTTGATCAGGTTCAGCTTCTCCGACAGCGCCAGTCCGTTGTCGATGATGAAGTACCGGCCGACCAGCAGGAATCCGCAGGCGAGAGTGCCGCCGATGAGTCCGGCGACCGCGGCCTCCGCGATGAACGGCGCCTGGATGTAGAAGCCCGAGGCGCCGACCAGGCGCATGATCCCGGTCTCCCGCCGCCGGCTGAACGCCGAGACGCGCACCGTGTTGACGATCAGCATCAGGGCGACGACCAGCATGAGCGCCATCACCGCGCGGGCGGCCCAGTTCATGCCGTTCAGCAGCCCGAAGAGGTTGTCCAGGATGCCCTTCTGGTCCTGCACCGACTGCACCCCGTCCCGGCCGTCGAAGGCGGTCGCGACGACCTGGTACTTCTCCGGGTCCTTCAGCTTGATGCGGTACGACTCCTGCATCTGGTCCGGGGTGAGGGAGCTGGCCAGCGGGGAGTCGCCGAACTGCTCCTTGTAGTGCTTGTACGCCGCGTCCTGGGACTCGTGGGTGATCGAGTCGACGACCGACATCTTCTCCAGGTCGCCCTTGATCTGCCGCTTCTGGTCCTCGGTCACCGCGCCCTTGGCGCAGTTGGGGTCGGACTCGGCGTCGCTCTTGTTGCACAGGAAGATGGAGACGTTGACCTTGTCGTACCAGTAGCCCTTCATGCTGTTGACCTGGTCGCTCATCAGGAGCGACCCGCCGAACAGGGCGAGCGACAGGGCCACGGAGACGACGACGGCGAAGGTCATCGTCAGATTGCGGCGGAGACCGACACCGATCTCCGACAGAACGAACTGGGCGCGCATGGCGTGGGTTGAGCCTTTCCGTTCCTCGTCAGTGCTGGTAGCCGTAGACGCCGCGTGCCTGGTCGCGGACGAGGCGGCCCTTCTCCAGCTCGATGACGCGCTTGCGCATCTGGTCCACGATGTTCTGGTCGTGCGTCGCCATCACCACGGTGGTGCCCGTCCGGTTGATGCGGTCGAGCAGCTTCATGATGCCCACCGAGGTCTGCGGGTCGAGGTTGCCGGTGGGCTCGTCGCAGATGAGCAGCTTGGGCCGGTTGACGAAGGCCCGCGCGATGGCGACGCGCTGCTGCTCACCGCCGGAGAGCTCACCGGGCATCCGGTCCTCCTTACCGCCGAGCCCGACGAGGTCGAGCACCTGCGGCACGGACTTGCGGATCTCGCCCCGGGACTTGCCGATGACCTCCTGCGCGAAGGCCACGTTCTCGGCGACCGTCTTGTTGGGCAGCAGGCGGAAGTCCTGGAACACGGTCCCCAGCTGGCGCCGGACCTGCGGCACCTTCCAGTTGGAGACACGCGCGAGGTCCTTGCCCAGGACGTGCACCTGACCGTGGCTGGCCCGCTCCTCGCGGAGGATCAGCCGCAGGAAGGTGGACTTGCCGGAGCCCGAGGACCCCACGAGGAACACGAACTCGCCCTTCTCGACCTCCAGGGAGACATCCCGGAGGGCTGGACGGTTCTGCTTGGGGTAGGCCTTGGAGACGTTGTCGAATCGGATCACGGGTGCACCACGGGTCGCCGGGGGTAGATGTGCGTGACCTTACGCGAAGCGGAAGCCCGGCCGCAGTCACCGGAGTGGGTTGCGCGCCACTTGCGCGCTTTATGCCGGATGTGCGCCGGCCCCGGCGCGCCCGGAGGCGGGGCGGGAAGGATACGGGGGACGCGCCGATTTCCGGGGAACCTGGCACAGTGGTGGGGGGAACATTCGCGCCCCTGTGGGCGTTGTACTGACTGAGACCGGTGCGTGGAAGGAGAGCGGATGACGTACGACCGGCTGGTGTGCGCCAACTGCGCCGCACCCGTGAGCGAGGGCCGGTGCCCGGTGTGCCGTGCGAGCCGCGAGCGGATGCAGCAGGACAGCTTCTTCGCGGGCCTGAACCCCATGACGCTGATCGCCCTGCTGGCGGTCCTCGTCGCGGCGGTGGCGCTGCTCGCCCACCAGACCGTCTGAGCGTCGCCGCCCGAGCGTCGCGACCGTCGCGGATCCGCCGTCCGGCACGGAGAACCGAGAGCATGCCCGAGGGGCCCGGAGCGCGTGTGCGCTCCGGGCCCCTCGGTCTGTGCCTGTGTCCCTGACCCGCGTACGGTGTGTACGCGCGGCGTCACCGTCAGGCGGTGGCGCCACCGCGGCCGGTCATGAGGCGCGGCAGCACGCGGAAGCCGATGCCGCCGGCGATCATCGTGGCGGCGCCGAGCACCAGGAAGGTCATCTCGGCGGCGCCGGTCTCGGCGAGCTCCTGGCCGTTGCCCTGGGCCGACGTGGCGGGCTCTTCGCCCGTGGCGGTGAGGGCCGAGGAGCCCTGCTCCTGGGTGGAGACGCCGGAGCCGCCGGCGGGGTTGGCGGCGTTGCCGCCACCGCCGTTGCCCTTGTCGTCGCCGTCGCCTCCGTCACCCTGGCCAGCGCCCGGGGCGCTCGGGGCCGTCGTGGGGTCCTCGGTGGGGTCGGTCGTGGGGTCCTCGGTCGGCTCCTCGGTCGGCTCCGTCGTGGGAACCTCGGTCGGGTCCTCGGTCGGCTCCTCGGTCGGCTCCGTCGTGGGGTCCTCCCCGCCCGGGTTCCCCTCGCCCGGGTCCTCTTCGCCGTTGCCCGGCTCCTGGCACTCCGGTTCGGTTCCGATGATGCCGCAGCTCGGGTCCGGGGTGGCGGCGTCGGCCTGAGCAATACCCGTCACCATCAGTGACGCTCCCGCGGCGACCACGGCGCCGGCTGCAATACGTGCGACGCGGATCCGCGTCTTCTTCGTCATATGAGTGCTACCCCCAGTAGCTGATCGTCAATGAGGCGGCGCTCGGGGCCGTGATCGACGGGGTAACTGCGGTGAAACGCGCCCCGGTTCACATGCGCCCCAGAGATACGCATGCCGCGCCTCACCTTTCCCACTTTTCAAATGAACGTCAAGGCCGTTGCGTACGCGATGTCCATGTACGCACGTTTTGCCGAACATCGAAGCCGTGAGTGTGACGTAAAACCCCGACATCCCCGGCAAACGAAAGGCAACTGCCGCCCCGAGGGCGGCAGTTGCCTTGTCGACAAAGCGCTGTCAGCGCGGAGGTCACTTCTCCCGCTGCTTGCGCCAGCGAATTCCGGCCTCCAGGAAGCCGTCGATCTCACCGTTGAACACGGCCTCGGGGTTACCGACTTCCTGCTCCGTGCGCAGGTCCTTGACCATCTGGTAGGGGTGCAGCACGTACGAACGCATCTGGTTCCCCCAGGAGTTGCCGCCGTCGCCCTTGAGGGCGTCCATCTTGGCCTGCTCCTCCTGGCGGCGCCGCTCCAGCAGCTTGGCCTGGAGGACGTTCATCGCGGTGGCGCGGTTCTGGATCTGGGAACGCTCGTTCTGGCAGGAGACCACGATGCCGGTCGGGATGTGCGTGATGCGCACCGCGGAGTCGGTGGTGTTGACCCCCTGGCCGCCGGGGCCCGAGGAACGGTAGACGTCGACGCGCAGCTCGCTCTCGTCGATGTCGACGTGGTCGGCCTTCTCGACGACGGGGAGCACCTCGACACCCGCGAAGGAGGTCTGGCGCCGGCCCTGGTTGTCGAAGGGCGAGATGCGCACCAGGCGGTGCGTGCCCTGCTCGACCGAGAGGGTGCCGTAGGCGTAGGGGGCCTGCACGGCGAAGGTGGTCGACTTGATGCCGGCCTCCTCCGCGTACGAGGTCTCGTAGACCTCGGTCTTGTAGCCGTGCTGCTCGGCCCAGCGCAGGTACATCCGCTGGAGCTTCTCCGCGAAGTCGGCGGCGTCGACGCCACCGGCCTCCGCCCGGATGTTGACGAGCGCCTCACGGGCGTCGTACTCGCCGGACAGGAGGGTGCGGACCTCCATCTCGTCGAGCGCCTTGCGGACGCCCTCGAGCTCGGCCTCGGCCTCGGCGCGGGTGTCCGGGTCGTCCTCCTCCTCGGCCATCTCGAAGAGAATGGCGAGATCGTCGATCCGCCCGCGCAGCGTCTCCGCCTTCCTGACCTCGGCCTGGAGGTGGGAGAGCTTGCTGGTGATCTTCTGCGCCGCCTCCGGGTCGTCCCACAGGGAGGGCGCGGCCGCCTGCTCCTCGAGCACGGCGATGTCTGCCCTCATCCTGTCGAGGTCCAGAACGGCCTCGATCGACTCCATGGTCGAGGAGAGGGACTTGAGCTCTTCGGATACATCGACGACTGCCACACCCCCAGCGTAACGGCTCGCTCGGGCCGCCCCTACCGAACACCGGGCCGGAATCCCCACCGACGGTGTCGGTGCTGGTCACGGCTGGTCACGCGTGGGGCGGGTGCGGCTCAGGGGGTGGCCGGGGCCGAGCTGCCGGTGTCGTTGTTGTCCTTGGGGCGCACTCCCGGCTCGTCGTCCGAGGCGGCCAGCCAGACGCCGGCGCCCACCGCGGCCAGCAGGGTCACCGTCAGCGCGGCCAGGGTCAGCCGGCGCCGGCGGGCGAGCGCGCGGTTGCGGGCCGAACCGGGACGGCGGGCGCCGCTCGCGCGGGGCGCGCGGGCCGTGCCGCGGGCGCCGCCGGCCAGCTCGTCGGGGGACGGCACCCGCATCGAGGTGTGGGTGTCCCGGTTGGAGTCGGCCGGCCTCGCACCCGGCACCAGCGGGACCGCGCCGCGCCGCCGCACGGGCACCCCGGTGCCCGGCGCCGGACCGGAGACCGGGGTGTCCCCCCACTCCGGCCGCTCCGGCCGCTCCGGCTCGACCGGATCGCCGTCCGGCTCGTCCACGTCCAGCGGTGGCATCCCCGCCAGCATCGGCAACAACTCCCGCAGCCGTGCCCCCAGCTCCGAGGCCCGCAGCCGCGAGGCCGGCGCCTTGGCCAGGCACTGCACCAGCAGCTGCCACAGCTCGTCGGGGATGCCGGGGAGCGGGACCACCGACTCGGTGACGTGGCGGCGCAGCACCGCCCCGGGGTGTCCGCCGCCGAACGGCGTGAAGCCCGCGAGCAGCTCGTACAAAACCGTGGCGAGCGCGTAGATGTCGACCGACGCGCGCGGCGGCAGGCCCTCCACGATCTCCGGCGCCAGGTAGTCCGGCGTCCCGATGATCTTCGTGGCCCGGGTGCGGCGCGGGGTGTCGATGAGTTTGGCCACGCCGAAGTCGGTCAGCAGGGCGCGGTGCGAGCCGCCGGGGCCGAGCGGGCCCTCCATGTCCAGCAGCACGTTCTCCGGCTTGACGTCCCGGTGCACGACCCCCGCCGCGTGCGCCGCCGCCAGGCCGTCCGCGATGTCGGCGACGATCGCCACCGCGGCCTCCGGGGCGAGCCTGCGCTCCCGGTCGAGCCGGGTGCGCAGATCCGTGCCGCGCACCAGGTCCATGACCAGGGCGAGATCGTTGCCGTCGACCACCAGGTCTCGCACCGAGACGATGTGCGGGTGCTCCAGGCCGAGCAGTGCCGTCCGCTCCCCCACGAAACGTCCCACGAGCTCCTGGTCGGAGGAGAGGTCCTCGCGCAGCAGCTTGATGGCGACGGGTCCTCGCGGCCCTTCGCCGAGCCACACCGTGCCGGCGCTGCCCCGGCCCAGGATCTGGTGGGCGGTGTACCGGCTGCCGATCTTCCGTGCCAAGACTGCTCCTACCGACGCGTGTTGTCGCCAAAGCTACGCGCCTCGAAAGCCGGCGTTCACCGGGGACGCCGAATTCACCCGCCGGGTGTCGATAAATCAGCAAACAAGTCGGAACCGTCCCGGAGGGGCGGGTTCCTCTCGTGGTCGGCGCTCTACGGAGCCCCGGGCCCGCCCAGGTCCTGGATCCATTCCGTCGCCGTGCCAAACCAGTCGGTGAGCTGGTCCCAGTAGCCCTTGCCGCTGCCGATCCAGCCCTGCAGCGGGCTCAGCTCCCAGATCAGCCAGCTCGCGACGAACAGGATGAGCAGCGTGAACAGGCAGCCCTTCAGGCAGCCGAGGCCGGGGATGCGCATCGGGTTGGCGCTGCGCTGCCGGGGCTCGCGCGCGGGACGCCGCGGCTCCGGCGGCGGGGTGTACCGCTGCGGCTCCGGCTGCCGCGGTCGCTGCGGCGGTGGCGGGGCGTACTGCTGCGGCTGCTGGTACGGCTGTGACTGCTGCCCGTGGCCGGGGGCGGGCCGGCGCTGCGCGCGGCGCTGCTGCGGCTGCTGCGACGGCTGCTGCTGCGACGGCTGTGGCTGCTGCGCGGGCTGTGGCGGCCGGGACACCTGCCGCTGGGGGCGGCGGCGCAGCGGGTCCTCGCCCGGGTCGAGGTAGTGGACCTGCGTCTGCTCGTTGCGGTCGCGGGCCGCGCGCAGCTGGTTCTGCCAGGGGTGCGGGTCCTCGGGCCCGCCCTGCCCCTGACCGCCCTGGCCGGGCGGGCCCGGTGGCACCGGGGGCATGACGGCGGTCGGGTCGGCGGCGCCGGAGGGCCCGCCGGCGTGGGCGCCGGCGTGCGGCAGGACGCTGGTCGCGCCGTTGGGGTCGTACGCGCCCCCGGTGTGCGGCAGTACCTGCGTCGGGTCGGCGGCACCGGGCGCGGCCGGCGTGCCGGGCACGGGGGCGGGCGCCGGGTCGGGCGTGAGGAGCGTGCCGACGTTCTCCGCGGCGGCGATCTGCGCGGAGTTCGCGTGCACACCGATGCCGTCGGCGACGACCCGCAGGCCGCGCGCGAGGTTCTCGGCACCGGGCCGGCGCCCGGGGTCCTTGCTGAGGCAGCGCTCGATGATCGTCCACAGCGGGTCCGGGACCGTGGAGGGGCGGCGCGGTTCGGCGCTCAGGTGCTGGTGCAGCACCTCCAGGGCGGAGCCGCCGGAGAACGGCGGGCGGCCGGTGACCAGCTCGTACAGCAGGATGCCGGCGCCGTAGATGTCGACGGCGGAGGTCTGCGGGCGGCCCTCGGCGGACTCGGGCGCGATGTACGCGGGCGTGCCGACGAACTCGTGGGTGCGGGTCAGGCCCGGGGAGTCGGCCAGCCGGGCGATGCCGAAGTCGGTCAGCATCGGGTGCAGCGCGCCGCCGTCCTGCCTGAGCAGGACGTTGGCGGGCTTCAGGTCGCGGTGCACCACGCCGTCGGCGTGGCTGACGGCGAGCGCGTCGGAGATCTGGGCGGTCAGCAGTGCGGCGGCGACGGGGGTGAACGGGCCGTTCTCCCGCAGGTAGCGGTGCAGGTCGGGGCCCTGGACGAGGTCCATGACCAGAGCCAGCAGATCGCCCTCGACGACCAGGTCGCGGACCCGGACGATGTTGGGGTGGGTCAGCCTGAGCAGGACGGAGCGCTCGCGCAGGAACCGCGTCACGATGTCCGCGTCGCTCGCGAGCTCCTCCTTGAGGACCTTGATCGCGACGGTCTCGCCCGGCTGGCCGGGCACCGCCGCCTCGGCCCCCGCGGTCTCCCTCTGGCGGCCCCGCCAGACGGTGCCCGTGGCGCCGCGTCCGATCTGCTCCTCGAGCAGGTACTTGCTCCCTACCGGCCGCACGTCATGCGCTCCCTGCTGCTTGCCTGGCCGGCGTACACCGTGGTTCGTCGTACCCCGGAACGAAAATGCTCCGCCCCACTGTAGTGCCGCCCCACGGAACACCGGCCTGTCGACCTCGACGTCTTCCCGTCCTCTTCGCGTCGGGGCGTGTGAGGTCTTCTACGTACGTCCTCCCGTCCGCGTTCGACGGAAGACGCTCGACTCGGTCCGTTTGGTTGCCGGACAGCGGACGTGACCGATCTCAATCGGTGCTGAAACGATCATCCGCAACGCATTGGTCAGGCACTTTTGAGGGCAGAGCCGACCAATCAAGATCATTTGATGCCGGGGGGCGGGCACGCCGCCGGTGTCAGGTGCGAGGATGCCTGCAGTACTGGCCGTACGTGCGCGTGTGGTGGTGGGGGAAGTCCGCGGTGGGGGACCGCGGGGCCGCTTCGTCCCCTGTGCCGCGGCGCCCGCGCAGAAGGGACCGCTCCCGGCGATGCAGATCCGGCTGACCGTCGTAGACCCGCTGGGCCCGCCCTCCCCCGCGCGGGGCCACGTGGTCGTCACCGCCCCCGCCGGCACGGCCCTGGCGGCGGTGGCCGCCGCACTGGTCTCCGCGGTGTCCGGCGGTGACGGGGGATCCGGCTCCTCCTCCTCGGGATCGGGCGCCCCGGTGCTGTACACCGGTGACCAGCGGCTGGACGTCCAGCGCTGCACCCTCGGCGAGCCTCCGCTGATCGACGGCGCGGTGCTGGCCGTGGGCGCCCCCGGCGCACCCGAACCGCATCCCGAGCTGGACGACGCCCCGACCAGGCTCCATGTCGTCGCCGGTCCCGACGCGGGCGGCGTCCATCTGCTGCACGGCGGCGAGATCCGCATCGGCCGCTCGGCCGACGCCGACGTGCCGCTCGACGACCCGGACGTGTCCCGGCTGCACTGCGCGGTGACGGTCGGCCCGGACGGCAGGGTCTCGGTCGCCGACCTCGGTTCCACGAACGGCACGACCCTGGACGGCCGGCGGGTGGGCCCGCGCCCGGTCGCGCTGGCGCCGGGCGCGCTGCTGCGGATCGGCGAGTCGGCCCTGCGCCTCACCCCGGCCGCCGGACCGGGGGCACGCGCGCGGACGACCCCGGACGGGGAGGGGCACGTACGCGTACCGGGTCCGCGCAGGGGCGACGGCCGTGCCGGCGATGACGGCGGTGACGGCGGCGGCGGCAGCGGGGAACCGGCCGGAACGACGTCGGGGACGGGGACGCTGGGGTCGGGGTATGCGCGGGTACCGGCCGCGCATCCGGCGCAGCCGGGCCGTCCGACGCACCACGGCTACGGTTCCGCGCCCTGGGCCACCTCCCCCGGCGGGTACGGGGCGGGCGCGCCGCTGGTGCCCGGCCAGGGCGGCGCGCCGGGCATCGAGAACCCCGGAACGGACGCCTCCGGTGCCGGTGGGCGCACGGTGCACGTCGCTCCCCGGGGCGAGCTGCCCCGGGTCCCCAAGGGGCGCCGGGTGTCGCAGCCGGTGCCCGCCGACGGCGCCCCGGGCACCGGGCGCCCGGGCGACCCGTACGGCGGGACGGCCCCAGAACCCGCCGCGCCCGCCGCGCCGCCGGCGCCCCCCACCGGGGCCACCCACTCGGGCACCGGCGGCACCGGGCTCGCGCAGCAGCCTTCCGGCGCCCGCAGGCGCGGCGGGCTCTCCGCGTGGGCGCGGCGGCTGGCCGGGGGACGCCAGGGGCCGGAGACCGCCGGGGCGGACGGGCCCGGCGGGGAGGCGGCCGGCGCCGTCCCGCCCGAACGGGCCGTGGCCGCGCCGGGCCCGCCCGAGACCTGGCCCGACCCCGCCGCCCTGCTGCTGACCGCGCTGGGCCCCGGCCCCCGGCTCTGGGAGCGCGGGCCCGGCCATCCGGAGACCCTCGCGATACGCCTCGGCACGGCCGACCGGGCGGTGCCGGGCGGCTCGGGCCTGCTGCCCGCCGTACCGATGACCTCGGGACTGCGCGAGGTGGGCTCGCTGGGCCTGGCCGGCCCGCGCGAGCGGCTCACCGGGCTGGCCCGCGTGGTGCTGGCCCAGCTCGCCGCGCTGCACTCCCCCGACGTGCTGGAGATCGTCCTGGTCGCCGCGGACCGCTCCCGCTCCCTGGAGGAGCGGACCGCCGACTGGGCCTGGCTGGGCTGGCTGCCGCACGTCCGCCCGGGACACGGCCAGGACTGCCGGCTGCTCCTCGCCCACGACCGCGAACAGGCCGCGGCCCGCACCGGGGAACTGCTGCGCCGCCTGGCGGACCACGACCATGCGGCACGGACCTCGCCCACCCGGCCGGCCCCGCCCGCCGGACCGGCCCCCGCCGCCCCGCTCATCCCGGAGCAGCCCCGGCCCGCCGACGCCGACCGGAGCGGGCACCGGCCCCCGCACCCCTCCCCGGCCGTGGGCGACGGCGTCGGCCCGGCGGACGGCTTCACGGGGCCGTACACCGTGGTCGTCGTGGACGGCGACCCCGGGGACGCCGAGGCGCGCGACGCGCTGGTGCGGCTGGCCGTGGAGGGGCCGCGGGCCGGGATCCACCTGGTGTGTCTCGCCGAGACGTCCGCCGCCTCCGCCGCGTCCCCGGTCACCCGGACGTACGAGGCGGCCTGCGCGGTGACCCCGGCGTTCCGGGAGTGCGGCGCCGTCGCCCTGCTCAGCGGGGACGTGGCGACCACCCTGCGGCTGCTGCGGGTGGCCGGCACCGGCGCCGGTACGGGGACGGCGCCGGCACGGGGCCCGGTCGGTCACGGCACGGTCGCCACGGTCGACGCGGTCTCCCCGGCGTGGGCCGAACGCTTCGCGCGGGCGCTGGCGCCGCTGCGCCCGGAGGGCGTGCCCGGCGCGGTGCACACGCGCGTGTCGGCGCCGCTGCCCCCGTCGGCGCGGCTGCTGGACGAGCTGGGGCTGGCCCGTGCCACCCCGGCCTCGCTGATGGCCCGCTGGGCGGACGCGGCCGACGACAGGGAGAGCGTCGGCGGCCGGGTGTCCGCGGTGCTGGGCGCCGGTCCGCGCGGCCCGGTCCCCGCCGACCTCGCGGCCGAGGGGCCGCACCTGCTGGTGGAGGGGCCGTCCGGCAGCGGCCGTACCGAACTGCTCCGGGCCGTCGTCGCCTCCCTGGCCGCGGCCGAACGACCGGACCGGCTGGCCGTCGTCCTGGTGGACGGCCGCGCCGCGTCCGGCGGCGGGCCGGGCGACGGACTGCGGATGTGTACGGACGTACCGCACGTCACCACCCATCTCAGCGCCAACGACCCGGTGCGGATGCGGGAGTTCGCCCAGTCGCTGAGTGCCGAGCTGAAGCGGCGTGCCGAACTGCTCGGCCGGTCGGACTTCGTGGAGTGGCACACCGGGCGCGAGCTGTCGGACCGCATGGTCGCCCAGCGCACGACCGCGCCCCGCGGTCAGGCGGCCGGCGGCGGTGAGCACTCCGGGGACCTGGACGCCCCGCCCAGTTCGACACTGCGGCTGCGGCCCGGGGCCGCGCGGCGCAGGGCGGAGGCCCCGCCGCCGTTGCCCCGGCTGGTGGTGGTCGTGGACGACCTGGACGCACTGGTGTCCCCCGCGCTCGGCTCGCCGGGGCGGCCCGCCGCCGGTTCGGTGCTGCGGGCGCTGGAGGCGGTCGCGCGGGAGGGGGAGCGGCTGGGCGTGCACCTGGTGGCCGCCACCGGCCCCTGCGCCCGTACGGCGGAGAGCGAGCCGGTGCGGCGGGCGACCCTGCGCGTGACGCTCGACCCGCCCGCGCCGGGTGTCCGCGGGGACGCCTCCCCGTTCGAGCAGGGCCGGGGCAGTGACGGGGAACCGGCGCCGGGCCGCGGGCAGTTGGCCCACCCGGACGGCACGGTGACCGTGTTCCAGGGCGGCCGGGTGACCGGTCGCATCCCGCGCACGGCGACGCTGCGGCCCACGGTCGTGCCGCTGGAGTGGCACCGCATGGGCGATCCGCCGGCCCGCCGCCCGGTCCGGGAACTCGGGAACGGCCCGACCGACCTCGCGCTGCTCGCCAGCGCGTTGGAACGCGCGGCCCGCCAGGTCTCGGCCACCGAGGTGCCGTCCCTGCTCTGACCTGACTCCGCGTCACCCGATCGCGCGTCACCGGCTTTCGCGTCACCCGACCCCGCGTCGCCCGACCGCCCCGCAGCCGTTCCCGGGTCACCCGACCGCGCCTCGCCCGCTTTCGCGTCACCCGCCACGCGGCACGGACACGCCCCGCCCCGGCATGCGCCGTCCCGGCGTGCCCCGATCCGGCGCCCCACGGCCCCGGAGAGTCACGACGCGGTCACGATCCCGGACTTGACGCGGGAGGCGGTCTTGCCGCCCCGTCCTCCCGGGCGTACACAGAGCCCACGGGACAGCGCTCGACGTTCGACGAGGTACGAAGAACGGGGCAGTGATGCGCAGGACGAGCAGAATCATCCGCATACGCAGGTCGCCCGGCACACCCACGAAAACGCCGACTCCCCGCACCGGCAGGGCGGCGAGAACATCCGCCGCCGTCGTCGCGGGTGTCCTCGCGGTCTCGCTCACCGCGTGCGGAGGGGGCGACGACAACGGCAGCGACGACGGCCCGGACGGCACCCCGGACGAGACCGCGGCCACCGTCACGCTCCCCCGGCTGGACGGTGAGAGCCTCGAGGTCGCCGCCGTGTGGACCGGCACCGAACAGGCCAACTTCAAGAAGGTCCTGGCGGAGTTCGAGAAGCGCACCGGCGCGAAGGTGACCTTCGTGCCCGCCCAGGACCCCATCGTCAACTTCCTCGGGTCGAAGATCGCGGGCGGCGCCCCGCCCGACGTGGCGCTGCTGCCGCAGCCGGGCGCCATCAAGCAGGCCGTGGAGAAGGGCTGGGCCAAGCCGCTGGGCGCCGAGGCGCGGGCGGAGCTCGCCGAGAACTACTCGCGGGGCTGGCAGGACATCGGCACGGTCGACGGCAAGCCGTACGGCGTCTACTACAAGGCCGCCAACAAGTCGCTGATCTGGTACAACACCAAGGTCTTCGAGAACGCGGGCGCGAGCGAGCCCAAGACGTGGGACGAACTGCTCACCGCGGCGCAGACGGTCTACGACTCCGGCGTCACCCCGTTCTCGATCGGCGGCGCCGACGGCTGGACGCTGACCGACTGGTTCGAGAACGTCTACCTCTCCCAGGCGGGCCCGGAGAAGTACGACCGGCTCGCCGCGCACGAGATCAAGTGGACGGATCCCTCCGTGAAGGAGGCGCTGACCACCCTGGCGGAGATCTGGGGCAAGCCGGACTACGTGGCGGGCGGCCCGAGCGGCGCGCTGCAGACCGAGTTCCCGGCCTCCGTGACGCAGACGTTCACCGGCGGTGACCAGCCCAAGGCCGGCATGGTCTACGAGGGCGACTTCGTGCAGGTCAACATCGGTGAGACCAAGGCGAAGGTCGGCACGGACGCGAAGGTGTTCCCGTTCCCCGCGGTCGGTGACGGCCCGCCCGTGGTGTCCGGCGGCGACGCGGCCGTGATCCTGAAGGACTCCGAGGCGTCGCAGGCCCTGGCGACCTTCCTCGCCTCCCCGGACGCGGCCGTCGTCCAGGCGAAGCTGGGCGGCTACCTCTCGCCGAACAGGAACGTGCCGAACTCGGCGTATCCGAACGCGGTGCAGCAGAAGATGGCCAAAGCGCTCATCGACGCCGGGGACGACTTCCGCTTCGACATGTCCGACCAGGCTCCGCAGGCGTTCGGCGGCACACCCGGCAAGGGCGAGTGGAAGGCGCTGCAGGACTTCCTGAAGAACCCGAAGGACATCGCGGGGACGCAGGCGAAGCTGGAGGCCGACGCGGCCGCGGCGTACGGGGACTGATCCGGCGATGACCTCGGACACGGCGGCGGGGGTCCCCGAGACCCCTGCCGCCCCCACGTCGCGCAGGAGCGTCACCGGCACCCGCAGGACCGTCGCGGCGCTGTTCCTGCTGCCCGCGCTGCTGCTGCTCGGTGCGCTCGTGGTCTACCCGATCGGGTACTCCGTCATCCGCAGCTTCTACGACCAGTCCGGCGACGGCTTCGCCGGACTCGACAACTACCGGGCCCTGTTCACCGACGACGGCATCCGCACCGCCCTGAAGAACAACGTCATCTGGGTGGTGTTCGCGCCGACGGTCGCCACCGCGCTCGGTCTGGTCTTCGCGGTGCTGACCGAACGGATCCGCTGGGGCACGGCGTTCAAGCTGGTCGTCTTCATGCCGATGGCGATCTCGATGCTGGCGGCGGGCATCATCTTCCGCCTGGTGTACGACCAGGACCCGGACAAGGGCGTCGCGAACGCGGTGTGGGTGGGGGTGCACGACACCTTCGCCGAGTCGTCGGCGTACCCGAAGGCGCACCCGGGCCGCGAGTCGCCGCTGGAGGCGGCCGGCGGGGGCGCCTTCGTCACCAAGGGGACGGTGCGCGTCGGCGACACCGTCACGCTGCCGCTGGTCGGTGTCGCCCCCGACCTGATCCCGGACGACGCCGAGCGGGCGGCCGTGCCGGAGCCGGAGCCGGACCGGATCACCGGCACGACCTGGCAGGACTTCACCCGCGGCAAGGGCGTCGGCACGCTGAACGGCGTCGACGCCGACGAGCTGGGCTACCCCGGCATGAGGATCGAGGCGGTCCGGGACGGCACGGTGGTGGAGACGGCCACGGCGGCGGCCGACGGCACGTTCTCCCTGTCGGCCAAGGCGGACGGGGCACACCTCCGGCTTCCGGCGGGCAACTTCAAGGAGCCGTACAACGGCCTGGACTGGCTGGGCCCGGCGTTGGTCACGCCCGCCGTCATCGGCTCGTACATCTGGATGTGGGCGGGCTTCGCGATGGTGCTGATCGCGGCCGGACTCGCGGGCATGCCGAGGGAGTTGCTGGAGGCCGCGCGGGTCGACGGAGCCAACGAGTGGCAGGTGTTCAGACGGGTCACGGTGCCCCTGCTGGCGCCGGTGCTCGCGGTCGTCACCGTCACCCTGATGATCAACGTGCTGAAGGTGTTCGACCTGGTCTTCATCATCGCCCCCGGCTCCTCCCAGGACGACGCCGACGTCCTCGCGCTGGAGCTGTACCGCAAGGGCTTCTCCGAGGACCAGCCGGGCGTCGCCAGCGCGATCGCGGTGTTCCTGCTGCTCCTGGTGATCCCGGTGATGTGGTTCAACGTGCGGCGGCTGAGGCGGGAGGTCAGGCGATGAGCTCACGTCCGCCCGAGACGCGGCGGCCGGCCGGGACACGGCGGCCGGTCAAGTCGCGTCCGCCGAACTCCCGTTCACTCGCCTCCCGGATCGCCGACCGGGTCGGCGGGGGGCTGGTCCAGGCGTTCCTGATCGTCGTCGGGATGTTCTGGCTGGTCCCGACGATCGGGTTGCTGCTGGCCAGTCTGCGCACCCCCGAGGACATGGCCTCCGACGGCTGGTGGACGGTGTTCACCGAGCCCTCGCAGCTCACCTTCGGCGCCTACGAGGCCCTGTTGGAGAACGGCGACATCACCGGCTCCCTGCTGAACACGGCGTACATCACCGTCCCGGCGACGGTGCTGGTGGTGGTGATCGGTTCGCTCGCCGGATACGCCTTCGCCTGGATGGAGTTCCCGGGCCGGGACTGGTGGTTCCTCGGTGTGGTGGGGCTGCTGGTGGTGCCGGTGCAGGTGGCGCTGATCCCGATCGCCGAACTCTTCGGCAGCCTCGGCGTCTTCGGCTCGCTGGCCGGGGTGGTGCTGTTCCACGTCGGCTTCGGTCTGCCGTTCGCGGTGTTCCTGCTGCGGAACTTCTTCGCGGAGATCCCGAAGGAGCTGCTGGAGGCGGCCCGGCTGGACGGCGCGGGTGAACTGCGCCTGTTCGCCCGGGTGGTGATGCCGCTGGCCGGGCCGGCCATCGCCTCGCTGGGCATCTTCCAGTTCCTGTGGGTGTGGAACGACATGCTGGTCGCGCTGATCTTCACGGACTCCGGGAACCAGCCGATCACGGTCGCCCTGCAGACACAGGTACGGCAGTTCGGCAACAACATCGACGTGCTGGCGCCGGGCGCGTTCATCTCGATGGTGATCCCGCTGGCCGTGTTCTTCGCCTTCCAGCGGCAGTTCGTCTCCGGTGTGATGGCGGGCGCCGTGAAGTGAGCCGCGCGGAGGCGGAGTCGGATGACGGACCCGGGGCTCGGCACACAGGGCCCCGGGCCCGTTCCTCGATCACTCGGCCGCTCGGCTACTCGGCCGCTCGGCTACTCGGTCACTCGATGACGAGGTCGACCGGGACGTTGCCGCGGGTGGCGTTGGAGTAGGGGCAGACCTGGTGGGCCTGCTCTACCAGCTTGCGTCCGGTCTCCTCGTCCACCGTGTCGGGCAGCTCGACGCGCAGCGTCACGGCGAGCGCGAAGCCCTCGCCCTCCTTGCCGATGCCGACCTCGGCGGTCACCGCGGCCTCACTGACGTCGACCTTCGCCGCCCGGCCGACCAGGCCGAGCGCGCTGCCGAAGCAGGCCGCGTAACCGGCGGCGAACAGCTGCTCCGGGTTGGTGCCCTCGCCGCTGCCGCCCAGCTCCACGGGGGCGCTGAGACCGAGGTCCAGCTTGCCGTCGGAGGTGACGGCGCGGCCCTCGCGGCCGTGGGTGGCGGTGGCGACAGCGGTGTAGAGCGCGTCCATGGGGAACCTTCCCTCTCGAGTCGTGGTCGGGCGACCGGCCGGGCCTCTGTCTCCGAAGACTCCGAGAACTCCAAGAACTCCGAGGGCCCCGACCGTCGCACGACTACAAGTACAGCACACAATTGAATTGCACACAATCAAATGGCCCGAAAGGGCTACCCTGGAGCCATGACACCGACCCCGAGCCTTCCGCCGGCCGCTCCTTTGCCGTCGGCCCCGGACCCGACCGGTGCCCCGCCGCCCGGTTCCGCCGACGACTGGCTCCGCCTCGACCGGCAGATCTGCTTCTCCCTGCACGCCACCTCGCGCGCCTTCAACGGCGTGTACCGGGTGGCCCTCAAGGACCTCGGCCTCACCTATCCCCAGTACCTGGTGATGCTGGCCCTCTGGGAGCACGGCACGCTGCCCGTCAAGAAGCTCGGCGAACACCTGCGGCTCGACTCCGGCACCCTGTCCCCGCTGCTCAAACGGCTGGAGGCGGCCGGTCTGGTGCGCAGGGAGCGCAGCGCGCGCGACGAGCGCTCGGTGGAGGTGCGGCCCACCGAGGAGGGCGCCGCGCTGCGCGAGCGGGCCCGGGACGTCCCGCGCCGGATCGTCGCCGCGACCGGTTTCGAGATCGACGAGATCCAGTCCCTGCGGGCCCGCCTCGACCGGCTCACCGCCGCACTGGACGCGGCGGCGGCGAACGGCGCCTGAGGGCCACCTCGGCGCCGTCGCGGCGAACACAAGGGTACAAAGGGCCACTTAACGGGCAAAAGGTCAGTGACCAGTCACCCGAGCCCCAGGGGAGGCCCATGCACCCCCACCGGACCGCCGCCACCGGCGTCACCGTCGTGGTGATAGGCCACGACGACGCCGCCCATGTGACCGACGCCGTGCGCTCGGCGCTCGCGCAGGGACCGGCCGTGCGCGAGGTCGTGGCCGTCGACGACTGCTCGACGGACGGCAGCGCGGGCCTGCTCGCCCGGCTGGCCGGGACCGAAACCCGCCTCCGGCTGATCCGGCACCGCGCCAACAGCGGCGGCTGCGGCTCCCCGCGCAACACCGGACTCGACGCGGCGGCCTCGCCGTACGTGATGTTCCTGGACAGCGACGACGTCCTCCCGCCCGGTGCCGTGGACGCGCTCCTCGGCGCGGCGGGGGCGGCGGACGCGGACGTCACCGGCGGGCTGTGCGTGCGCCGCGAGCTGCCGTCGGGGCGCGAGGTGCCCTGGCAGCCCGGCCTGTACGCGGCGCCCCGGGTGCTCCCGCACCCTGCCCGGCGTCCCCGCCTGGTGCACGACACCCTCTGCGTCAACAAGCTCTACGCGACGGCGTTCCTGCGCGCGCACGGCATCCGTTTCCCCGAGGGGCGCTTCCCCTACGAGGACTTCGTCTTCACCGCGCGCCTGTGGGCCGCCGCCCCGCGCATCGCCCTGGTCCCGGACCGGGTCTACGTCTGGCAGGTGCGCCGGTCCGCCCGGCGGCTGTCGATCTCGCTGGACCGCGCGGGCCTCGACAACTGGCGGGACCGCACCCGCGCGTGCCGCACGGCGTACGAGATCCTGCTGGCCGCCGGGCAGAAGGAGCTGGCGCGGGCGGCGCGGGCCAAGTTCCTCGACCACGAGCTGCGCATGTACGTGCGGGAGCTGCGGCTGCACGACGCGGACCACCGGCGTGCGTGGTGGGCGCACACGCGGACGTTCCTCGCCGAGTACGACGCGGCCGACTGGGCCCGCGACCCGGTCGCGCCCGGCCGGCTGATCGGGCGGGTCCTGCTGGCCTCCCCCGAGCCGCGCGACCTGCCCCGCCTCCAGGAACTGGCGGGCCGCCCGGCGCGGCTGTGCCCGCCCTACCCCCGCACGGCGGACGGCACGCCCTGCTGGTCCGCCGACCTGCCCGGGATCACCCTGGAACCCCTGTCGGCCCGTCCCGTGACCCGACTGCCGCTCGCCGTCGACGCGGAGCTGCGCCCCCGCACCCGTACCGCCCGCCTGCACCTGGACCTGCGCCTTCACCTGCACGAGCTGTACGGCCTGCTGGAGCGGGCGCACCCCTCGGAGCTGGAGATCGAGTGGCGGCACCGGGACGGCGGCGGCAGGAGGACGTGCACGGTGCCGCTGCGGGCGGCGGCCGGGGGCGGCTGGTCCGCCGAGACGACCGTCCGGCCGGCCCGGCTGGCCGCGCTCGGCGCCGGCGCCTGGGACCTGCGCCTGCGGGTGCGCTTCGGTGACGGCTCGAGCCGCGAGGTCACCGCGCACGCGTGTGCGGGCCCCGGTCTGCTGCGCCGCCGCGCGGTGCCGAGCGCCCGGCACGGCGTGGTGCTGGTCCGGCCGTACGCCACCCACTCGGGCTCACTGGCCCTGCGGGTCGCGCTCGGCGCACGCGGCGCCGTCTCGGTCGTCCGCGGGAGACTGCGGCGCCTGCTTCATTAGGATCCGGGGGACGGCGGGAACCACACCCGCCGCGGGCCAACGACGAGGGGACGTCCGCACATGACATGGTTGATCACCGGCGGCGCCGGCTACATCGGGGCGCACGTCGTACGGGCGATGACCGAGGCGGGCGAGCGGACGGTGGTCTACGACGACCTGTCCACCGGCGTCTGCGACCGGGTGCCGGACGGAGTGCCGCTGGTGGTCGGCTCGACCCTGGACGGCGAGCGGGTGGCCCGCGCCCTCGCCGACCACGAGGTCACCGGCGTCGTCCACCTCGCGGCGAAGAAGCAGGTCGCCGAGTCGGTGGAACTTCCCCTGCTCTACTACCGGGAGAACGTCGAGGGCCTGCGCGTCCTGCTGGAGGCGGTGACGGCGGCCGGCGCCGTGTCGTCCTTCGTCTTCTCGTCCTCGGCCGCGGTGTACGGCATGCCGGAGACCGCCGCCGAGCTGGTGACCGAGGACACCCCCTGCGCGCCGATGTCCCCGTACGGGGAGACGAAGCTGGCCGGCGAGTGGCTGGTCCGCGCGGCGGGCCGGGCCACCGGCCTGTCCACGGCCTCCCTGCGCTACTTCAACGTGGCGGGCGCCGCGAGCCCGGACCTCGCCGACACGGGCGTCTCCAACCTCGTCCCCATGGTCTTCGAGAAGCTCACCGCGCAGGCGTCCCCGCGCATCTTCGGCGACGACTACCCGACCCCGGACGGCACCTGTGTCCGCGACTACATCCACGTGGTCGACCTCGCCGAGGCCCACGTGGCCGCGGCCCGCGCCCTGCGCGCCGCCCCCGGCCGGGACCTCACCCTCAACATCGGCCGCGGCGAGGGCGTCTCCGTCCGGGGCATGATCGACCGCATCAACGCCCTCACCGGCCACGACCTGCCGCCCGCGGTCGCCCCCCGCCGACCCGGGGACCCGGCGAGCGTCGTCGCCTCCGCCGACCGCGCCGCCACCGAACTCGGCTGGAAGGCCCGCCACACCGTCGACGACATGATCACCTCAGCCTGGCGGGGCTGGCTCCGCCTCCACCCGCCGGCGTGACCGCTCCCGCTCACAGCGCCTTGAGGGCCGCCGTCGTGGCGCGGGCGAGGGCGGGCAGGTAGTTCTTCGGGAGTTTCGGGTTGCGGATGACCACCGAGCGCCAGTACAGGGGGCCGGAGATCAGGTCGAGGGCCAGGGCGTGGTCGACGTCGGGGCGGACCTCGCCCCGCTCCTGCGCCGCCGTGACGACGCCCCGGGCGACCCCGTCCTGGCCCTCCCGCAGCGCCTTCTGGAGTGCCTCGGCGATGTCGGGGTTGCGGGCGGCCTCGGCCTGGAGGTCGGGGAGGATCTGCGAGGCGACCGGGTGGCGCAGGGCGCGTGAGGTGACCTCGTACAGCAGCCGCAGGTCGCCCTCCAGGGAGCCGGTGTCCGGCGCGGGCAGCCCCTGCACGGCGATGGCGGAGACCAGGTCGAGGACCAGGTGCAGTTTGGAGCGCCAGCGGCGGTACACCGCGGTCTTGCCGACGCCCGCGCGGCGCGCGATCCCCTCGATGGACATCCGCGCGTAGCCGACGGCCGCGAGTTCCTCGAAGACGGCCGCCCGGATGGCCTCCGTCACGTCCTCCCGCAGGACGGCGGCCCCGGCGGGGGCCCTGCGGCGCGGACGCGGCTGGGGCTCGTCGGCGTTGGTCGTCATGCGGCCCAGCATAGGGCGTGACGACGATACGGACCCGTTCTGACGCCAGGACGTACACCGATCCGGCACAGAACGGCGCCGCACCCTCGGCCGCCACGACGGAACGGTTGCGTTCCGACGTGCGTTCGCCCTACGCTCGCGTTGCGACGATACGGTCCCGTCCCGACGCAAGTGAACGCGCGAAGGCGTGCGGGGAACACCGGGCGGAACACGGCATCGCATCGCCGCCCCCACCCCCACCCCCTAGCGAAAGAAGCGGATGTGAGTCAGGCCCTCCACACACCGCCTTCCCCACCGGCCCGCCCGGTCCCGGTCGAGGACGACCTCCCGGCGCTCGCCGCCCGGTACGGGCTGACGGTCAGCGGCGCCCGGCCGTCGCTGCCCCGGTACGTCCGCCGGCTGTGGGCGCGCCGGCACTTCATCCTGGCCTTCTCCCGGGCCAAGCTGACCGCGCAGTACAGCCAGGCCAGGCTGGGCCAGCTGTGGCAGGTGGCCACCCCGCTGCTGAACGCGGCGGTGTACTTCTTCATCTTCGGGCTGCTGCTGGGCGCCCGGAGGGGCATCCCGCACGATATCTACGTGCCGTTCCTGGTGACCGGGGTGTTCGTGTTCACCTTCACCCAGAGCTCGGTGCTGGCCGGGGTGCGGGCCATCTCCGGCAACCTGGGGCTGGTGCGGGCGCTGCACTTCCCGCGCGCCGCGCTGCCGGTCTCCTTCGCGCTGCAGCAGCTGCAGCAGCTGTTGTTCTCGCTGGTGGTGCTGGTGGTGGTGGTGCTGGCGTTCGGCAGCCCGCCGGCGCTGTCCTGGCTGCTGGTGGTGCCCGCGCTGGCGCTGCAGTTCGTCTTCAACGCCGGGCTGGCGCTGTTCTTCGCCCGGCTGGGCAGCCGGACGCCGGACCTGGCCCAGCTGATGCCGTTCGTGCTGCGCACCTGGATGTACGCCTCGGGGGTGATGTTCAGCATCCCGGCGATGCTGGCGGACAAGGAGGTGCCGGGCTGGCTGGCCGACGTGCTGCAGTGGAATCCGGCCGCGGTCTATATGGACCTGGTGCGGTTCGCGTTGATCGACGGGTACGGGTCCTCGTATCTGCCGCCGCATGTGTGGGCGTTCGCGGTGGGCTGGGCGCTGCTGGTCGGGGTGGTCGGTTTCGTCTACTTCTGGAAGGCCGAGGAGACCTACGGTCGTGGCTGACAACACTGACAACGCTGACAACGCTGACAACACTGTCAACGCCGGAAACACCGGCGAGAAGATTCCCACCGTCATCGCCGACGGCGTCGACATCGTCTACCGGGTCAACGGGGCCAAGGGCGGCAAGGGCAGCGCCACGGCGGCGCTGAGCCGCATGCTCCGGCGGGGCAAGGACGACGCGGCGCGGGGCGTGCGCAGGGTGCACGCCGTGCGCGGGGTCTCCTTCGTCGCCTACCGGGGCGAGGCCATCGGCCTGATCGGCACCAACGGCTCGGGCAAGTCGACCCTGCTCAAGGCCGTCGCCGGACTGCTCCCGGTGGAGAACGGCCGGATCTACACCGGCGGCCAGCCCTCCCTGCTCGGCGTCAACGCCGCCCTGATGAACGACCTGACGGGCGAGCGGAACGTCCATCTCGGCGGGCTTGCCATGGGCATGTCCCGCGAGCAGATCAAGGAGCGCTACCAGGAGATCGTCGACTTCTCCGGGATCAACGAGAAGGGCGACTTCATCACCCTGCCGATGCGCACCTACTCCTCGGGCATGGCCGCCCGGCTGCGCTTCTCCATCGCCGCCGCCAAGGACCACGACGTCCTCCTCATCGACGAGGCGCTGGCCACGGGCGACCGCTCCTTCCAGAAGCGGTCCGAGGCGCGCATCCGGGAGCTGCGCAAGGAGGCCGGCACCGTCTTCCTGGTCAGCCACAGCAACAAGTCGATCCGGGACACCTGCGAGCGCGTGCTGTGGCTGGAGCGCGGTGAGCTGCGGATGGACGGGCCCACCGACGAGGTGCTCAAGGAGTACGAGGCGTTCACCGGCGGTCCGGACAAGGCCCGCAAGCCCAAACCGAAACCCAAGCCCAAGGCCGAGACCAAGCCGGAGGCCGAGACCAAGCCGGAGGCCGAGGCCGAGCCGGAGGCCGAGGCCGAACCGAAGGCCGCGACCGGGCCCACGACGGTGACCGGGCCGAAGGCCGGCACCGCTCCCTCCTGAGGCGCCGCTCGTCCGTCTCCGGGCGGCCCCTTCGCCGTATTGATGCCAATATGACCGAAGGGAACGCCCGGATCGGTGACGAGACGAAGGAGCCCCGAGATGCCCGAGCTCAGCGTCATCGTCCACGGGCCGAACACCCAGGACCATCTGACCGGCCTCCTCGGCTCCCTCTGCTCCCCCACCGCCCTCGCCCCCTCGGACACCTCCCCCTCCCCGGACGTCGAGATCATCGTCGCCGCCGTGGGCGACTGGGCCCGGGAGACAGCCGAACGGCACACCCCCGACGTCCAGGTGCTGCCCCTGCCCGAGGGCACCTCCGACGCGGCGGCCCGGGCGGCGGGGGCGGACCTGGCCGCCGGCCGCTGGCTGCACTTCGTCCGCGCCAAGGACGGCCTGCCGCCCGGCGGCCCGCGGACCGTCGCCGAGCACCTCGCCCGGCTCCCCGGGACCGTGGACGTCCTGCTCCTGGACCACGTCCGCAGCACCTGGCGCAGTTCCGGCCTGCCCTCCCCCGACGGCCCCCTGCTCGTCCACGCGGGCCGCGCCGACCTCGCCCTCGACGACTGCGCGCGCCTGCTGCGCCTCACCCCGCTGCTCGGCAACCGCGTCCTGCGCGCCGCCTTCTGGCGGACCCACCGCACCCGGCTCACCACCCTCGGCACCCCGGCCGCCACCCCGTTCGACGAGCCGTACGCCGCCCGCGCCGCCCTCCTGCTCGCCGACCGCGTCGCCTGTCTGCCCCGCGTCGCCCACGAGGACCGGCAGCTGCGTCCCGCCGCGCTCCCCCCGGTCACCCCCGAGCAGCGCCACGCCCTCGTCGAGCACTACGAAGCCCTCCTCGGCCTCGCCGGTGACCACCGCCCCGCCGTCCACGACGTGCTGTACGAGATCATGGTCGGCGACTGTCTGCGCACCTTCGCCCGCGGCGGCATGCCCGATCCGGTCGCCCGGGAGTTCTTCCGCCGCGCCTCCCTGGCCGCCGTACGGCACCGCCCCGAGGACCACCAGCGCCCGGCCGGCCTCGAGGGCGTCCGGCGCTCGCTGCTCGAGGAGGGCGCCTACACCCGGTACCGCGCCCTCCGGGCCGCCCACCGGACCCGCCGCGCCGCCGGGTCCGCGGCGCGCACCGGCGGGCGGCGGCTCGGCACCCTGCTCGGCGACCACCACTACCGCCGGGCCCTGCGCCGCCCCGTCGACCCGGAGCTGGCGGTGTTCTCGGCGTACTGGAACCGCGGTGTCGCCTGCAATCCGGCCGCGATCGCCGCCGAGCTCGGCGAACTCGCCCCGTGGATCCACCCGGTGTGGGTGGTGACCGCCCGCAACGCCGCCCTGCTCCCGCCCGGCACGGACCACGTGGTGCCCGGCACCCGCCGCTACGGGGAGGTGCTCGCCACCGCGAAGTACCTCGTCAACAACGTCAACTTCCCGGACTCCGTGGTCAAACGCCCCGACGCCGTCCACCTCCAGACCCACCACGGCACCCCGCTCAAGCGCATGGGCGTGGACCAGATGCCGTTCCCGGCCGCCGCCCGGGGCCTGGACTTCCAGGCCCTGCTGGAGCGCGTCGACAAGTGGGACTACAGCCTCTCCGGCAACAGCCACACCACCCGCATGTGGCAGCGGGCGTACCCGTCCCGCCATGTCTCGCTCGACTACGGCTATCCGCGCAACGACGTCTACTACACGGCCGGCGCCGACGACGTCCGCGCGATCCGCGAACGCCTCGGCATCGCCCCCGGCCGCCGGGCCCTGCTGTACGCGCCCACGCACCGCGACTACGAGGCCGACTGGGTCCCCCACCTGGACCTCGCCGCCCTCGCCGACCGCCTCGGCGAGGACACCGTCCTGCTGGTGCGAGGCCACTACTTCTACGACGGAGGCGCCGGGACCGCCTCCCCCCTCACCTCGCTGCGGCGCGGCGGCCGCGGCGCCCGCATCGTGGACGTCTCCTCCTACGACCCGGTCGAGGAGCTGTGCCTGGCCGCCGACCTGCTGGTCACCGACTACTCGTCGATCATGTTCGACTACGCCAACCTGGACCGCCCCCTGGTGATCCACGCCGACGACTGGGACGTCTACCGGCAGACGCGCGGCGTCTACTTCGACCTGACGGCCGAGGCGCCGGGTCCGGTGGCCCGGAGCCAGGAGGAGCTGACCGGGATCCTCACCACCGACGCCTGGCGCGACGCGAGCGCGGCGAAGGCGCGGGCCGTCTTCCGGCGCCGGTTCTGCGAGTACGACGACGGCCGCGCCGCCGAACGCGTCGTACGCCGGGTCTTCCTCGGCCAGGACGAGGAGTCGCTGCCGCCGGTGCTGCCCCTGGAGGAGCGCACCCCGGCGCCCGACCCCGAGGAGGCGAGCTCCTGATGAAGCCACCTGCCGAGGAGCGCGGACCTCGAGAAGCGCCCGGTGCGCCCGAGGCGTCCCCCGTACCCGACGTCACCGTGACGGTCATCGTCCACAACGACGCCGAACGCCTCCCCCGCGCGGTCGAGTCGGTCCGCCGGCAGACCCACCGCGATCTCGAGATCGTCATCAGCGACGACCACTCGACGGACGAAACCCCGCAGGTGGCACGGCGGTTGGCGGCCGCGGACCCGCGCATCCGGTACCTGCGCCTGCCGTACAACAGCGGCGGCTGCAGCGCGCCCCGCAACCGCGCCCTGGAGACCGCCCGCGCGCCGTACCTGGTGTTCCTCGACAGCGACGACGAACTCCCCCCGGACGCCGTGGCGTTGCTGCTCGCCGCCCACCGCGAACGGGACATCGACTTCGCCATGGGCGCGGTCCGACGCATCCGCACCGACACCGGCCGCCGCTCCACCTGGATGCCGCACCTGGTGCGCGAACGCCGCACCCTCGACGGCATCGAGGCCGATCCGCGGCTGTTCTTCGAGCACCTGTCGACCGGCAAGATGTACTCCCGGGCCTTCCTCGACCGGCACGGCCTGCGTTTCCCCGAGGGCATCCACTACGAGGACCAGTTGTTCTCGGCGCAGGCGTACTGCCTGGCGAGGAGGTTCACGATCGTCCCGGAGCCGGTGTACCTCTGGTACATAGCGCCCTACGCGGCCCGGGAGTCGGCGTCCATCTCCAACCAGCGGCACAAGCCGGCCAACGTCCGCGACCGGGTCCGCGTCCAGCACCTCATCGACGCCTTCCTCGTGGAGAGCGGGCACGCGTCGCTGCGTGCGGACAAGGACCACAAGTTCCTCAAGCACGACGTCCGGATGTACACGGGCGACCTGCCCCACCGGGACGACGAGTGGCTCGCGGCCTTCGCGGACCTGCTGAACCCGTACCTGGAGACGCTGTCGCCCGGCGCGTACGCCCGCCTCCCGCGCGCCGAACGGGTCGTCCTCCAGTTGCTCCGCGACCGCCGTCTGTCCGAGGCCCGGCAGGCGGCCCGCGGCCTGGGCCACGACATCGCCCCGAGGCGGCTGACCGTGGGCCCGGACGGCCGTGCCTACTGGGGCGACCGGATTCCCGCGACCGCCGCCGCCCGCGCCGAACTGGACCTCTCCGACCTGGAACCGGACACCCGCCCCTTCCCCACCGCCCTGTTCCGGCACGAGATCACGGACATCGCCCGAGGTCCCGGCGGATCGGTCGGGCTGACGGTGCGCACCTACGATCCGGCGCTGCGCCTCCCGTTCGGCCCGCAGCGCGCGACCCTCCTCGTCTCTCCCGGCCGGCGCTGCCTCACCGCGCCCTTCCGCCTCTCCCCCGTCCGCCCCGGTGTCTTCGAGGGCCGCGTCGGCCTCGACCTGGCGGCCGCCGCCCTGCCGGTGGGCGGGTTCGCCGGGGTGCGCCATCCGCTGCTCCGCCTCACCCTGCGGGGGCAGAACAACACGGGTCTCCTGCTGGCTCCCCTGGCCTTCCCCCCGTTCACCGCCCGCCTCCCGTACCGTCGCGGCACGGCCCCGCACCGCGTCACCGTCGAACCGGAGGGCCACGGCGCGGGCCGCCTGCAGATCCGCTGGGCGCCCGTGGGGGTGACGGCCCGGGTGACCCGTCCGGCGGTACAGTGCCTGGCCGGCCCGGTGGTACGGCGGCTGGCCCGCCCGGTGGTGAACGCGCTGGGCCGGTGAGGCGTCCGGTCAGCGCACCGCGTAGAGCGTCTGGCCCTCCGGTCCCCGGGTCACGGCCCGCAGCCCGGTGTCGTGCAGTGTGCCCGTCGTGTCCACCACCCACCGCACTCCGTACGCCCGCTCGATGCCCCGGCGCACCCGCTGCGGCGTGCCCGGCTCGAAGTACCGCTCCGTGGCCGCCGCCCTGCGTTTCTCGTCCGGCAGGAAGAAGTCGGGGTAACCGGGGGCGACCGTGTAGGGCCCGTACGCGGGAATCCGGCGGGCCGGCTCCGTCCCGGCCATGACGACGTCCCCGTACTCCACCCACGGTGTCATCCAGTGGTACCCCGTCCACGGCTCTTGGTACCGGGCCTCGACCACCCGGGGCAGCGCCTCGCGCGGGACGACGTAACCCACCGCTCCGGCCTGCGCCCACGCGCCGACGGCCAGCGCACCGGCCAGGACGACGGCCCACCCGGCGCGCAGGGCGCGCCGCGCCGGCCCGAACGTCTCCAGGGCGGCCGCGAGCTGTGCCGGGATCAGCGCGGCGGGAAGGGCGCGCCCCCACGAGGGGTGGCCGCTCAGCCGGCCCGCCGCGAAGACCAGCGCGCCCAGCGCGAAGAACAGCGCGAGCGGGTCCCACCGGTCGCGCCGCCGGCGCACCGCCAGTGCGGCCACGCCGAGCAGCACGAGCCCGCACCGGGCCGGCAGGTCCCGGTACAGCTCCCGGTGCACCGGTTCCAGCCCGGCGCCGGCGCCCGTCAGCGCGAAGAAGTCGTAGTACGGCCAGGCCCACAGCACGAGGACGCCCAGCAGCAGTCCGGCGCCGAGCCGCGGCCACACCGCCCGCGGCAGTCGCGCGGGCCGGGCCGACAGCACCGTGGCGAGGGCGCCGATGGTGGCCACGACGCCGGTGAACTGGTGGCACAGCAGGATCACCGCCCACAGCGTGCCCAGCCCCGCCCACGTTCCCCACCCGGCCCGGCGGCGCAGGGCGGCCGTCAGCCAGGCCCAGAGGTGGAAGGCGAGGCCGAGGGCGAGGGTGCTCGGGTAGGAGACCGTCAGCGCGAGCGAGTGGAGCCCCGGGAAGCCGCTCCACAGGAACGGGGTCGTGCCCCACAGGAACAGCAGGCTCAGCAGGGCGAGCGCGAAGACGGCCCGCGGCCCCGCCCCGTACGCGGCCGGAGTCCCGGCCGCGGTCCCGGGCCCGTGCGCGGCAGCGGTTCCGGTACCGCGAGCCGTCTCGCGTGCGGTCAGTGCCCGTACGTAGCGCCATACGCCGGTCACCAGCAGCACGAGTCCGGCCAGGGCGGCGAGCCGCAGCACCGCGAAGACCGACAGCTCCGACAGTCCCGGCAGCCGGGCGAGGCCGCCGAGCAGTACGGTCCACGGCGAGTAGTACGGGCTCTGCGTGTCCGCGTCGACCAGGGGGTTGCCGGGGTCGGCCAGGTCGTGCCGCAGGCGTTGCAGGGTCGCCGCGTGCATGCCGAGGTCGCCGGCCCACGGGAGCCGGACGATCACCGCGAGCAGCAGGACCAGGGCCAGCCCGGCGGCGATCTGGACGGCGGTCCGGGCGATGTCCGCCGGCCGGGGTGCCCCACCCGGCCCGCCGGTCCCCCCGGGCAGGCCGGACCACCGGGTGCCGGTAGAACGGCCGGCACGGTCGGATCGGGCGGGCCGACCGGATCGGCCGGATCGGGCGGGGCGGACACTCACTCTCAGAGCCTTAACACCCCACCGGCTCCACGGCACCCCGAGCACACCGCAGGGGTGTCCCGGAGCCGATGCTCCGGGACACCCCTGAGTGCGTCAGTGCCCTACCGGCGCCGCCGCCTACGCGTGCGGGCGCAGCAGCGTGCGCATCGTCCGCATCGCCACGGACAGGTTGGCCAGGTCGAACGTGTCCGAGCTGCGGATCTCGTCCAGAGTGGTGCGGGCCCGGCCCAGGAGGGCCTCGTTCTTCTCCTCCCACGCCTGGAACCGCTGCTGCGGTGACGCCGTTCCGTTGCCCTGCGCCAGCACCTCGGCCGTCACCGCCGCGTGCGCCGCGTACAGGTCCTCGCGGATCGCCGCGCGGGCCATGGACTGCCAGCGGTCCGCGCGGGGCAGCTCGCTGATCCTGTCCATCAGCTGGGTGATGCGCAGCCGGTCGGCGAGGTCGTAGTACACCTCGGCGACGTCCAGCGGCTCCTTGCCCAGGTGGTCGGCCACCGAGACGATGTCGATCGCCGCGAACGCGGAGGAGAAGCCGGCCACCCGGGTGGCGAGTTCGCCGGGGACGCCGACGCCCGTCAGCTCGTCGTAGATCTTCTGGAACCACTCCAGGTCCGCGCCGCGCAGCAGCTTGGGCAGCTGCGACCAGACCTGCTCGACGCGCTCGGCGAAGAACGCCACCGTCTCCTCGAGCTCCAGCGGCTGCGGCCGGTTGTTGAGCAGCCAGCGCGTGCCGCGCTCCACCAGCCGCCGCGAGTGCAGCCGGATCCGGGTCTGGACGTCCGCGTCGACCTTGTTGTCGAGCTCCTCGACGGCGTCCCACACCAGGGCGGAACGGAAGATCGCGCGGGCCGCGGTCTGGGCCCGGACGATCTCCTCCAGCGACGCGCCCGTCTCCTCCCGCATCCGGTGCAGGTACGTCGTACCGCCGGTGTTGACCGTGTCGTTGACCAGGACGGTCGTGGTGATCTCGCGGCGCAGCGGGTGTCCGTCGATCCGGTCGAGGAACTGCTCGCGCAGCGGGGTCGGGAAGTACGCGTGCAGCAGGGACTTGAGGTACGGGTCGTCGGGCAGCGAGGTGCGCAGCAACTCCTCGGCGACCGTGATCTTCGTGTACGCCAGCAGGACGGCCGTCTCCGGGCCGGTCAGGCCCTGCCCGGCGGCCAGCCGCTCGCGGATCTGGCGGTCGGTGGGCAGGAACTCCAGGGCCCGGTCGAGGTGGCCCTCGCGCACCAGGTGCTTCAGGAAGCGCTGCTGGGCGTGGAGCATGTCCTTGGACTGGGCCAGGGCGTTGGCGATGGCGGTGTTCTGCGCGTAGTTGGTGCGCAGCACCATCCGGCCGACCTCGTCGGTCATCGAGGCGAGCAGCTTGTTGCGCTGCTTGACCGTCATGTCGCCGTCCGTGACCAGGCCGTTGAGCAGGATCTTGATGTTCACCTCGTGGTCGGAGGTGTCCACGCCCGCGCTGTTGTCGATGGCGTCGGTGTTGATCCGGGCGCCGTGCAGCGCGGCCTCGATCCGGCCGAGCTGGGTGAAGCCCAGGTTGCCGCCCTCGCCGACGACGGCGACCCGCAGGTCCTTGCCGTCGACGCGGATGGCGTCGTTGGCCTTGTCGCCGACGTCCGCGTTGGACTCGGTGGACGCCTTGACGTACGTGCCGATGCCGCCGTTCCACAGCAGGTCCACCGGCGCCTTGAGGATCGCCTTCATCAGGTCGGTCGGGGTCGCCTTGGTGACGCTCTCGTCGAGGCCGAGGGCCTCGCGGATCTGGGCGTTGACCGGGATGGACTTGGCGCTGCGCGGGAACACACCGCCGCCGGCCGACAGCAGATCGGTGTCGTAGTCCGCCCAGGAGCTGCGCGGCAGCTCGAACAGGCGGCGGCGCTCGGCGTGGCCGACGGCCGCGTCCGGGTTCGGGTCGATGAAGATGTGCCGGTGGTCGAAGGCGGCGACCAGCCGGATGTGCTCGCTGCGCAGCATGCCGTTGCCGAACACGTCACCGGACATGTCACCGATGCCGACCGCGGTGAACTCCTGGCTCTGGGTGTCCACGCCCAGCTCCCGGAAGTGCCGCTTGACGGACTCCCAGGCACCGCGGGCGGTGATGCCCATGCCCTTGTGGTCGTATCCGGCGCTGCCGCCGGAGGCGAAGGCGTCACCGAGCCAGAAGTCGTAGGACGCGGCGACCTCGTTGGCGATGTCCGAGAACCGCGCGGTGCCCTTGTCGGCCGCGACGACGAGGTAGTTGTCGTCCCCGTCGTGCCGGACGACGTCCACCGGGGGCACGACCCGGCCGGCCACCATGTTGTCGGTGATGTCCAGCAGCGCCGAGATGAACGTCTTGTAGGAGGCGACGCCCTCGGCCATCCAGGCGTCGCGGTCCACGGACGGGTCGGGCAGCTGCTTGGCGACGAAGCCGCCCTTGGCGCCGACCGGCACGATGACGGTGTTCTTCACCATCTGTGCCTTGACCAGGCCGAGGATCTCGGTGCGGAAGTCCTCCCGGCGGTCCGACCAGCGCAGGCCGCCGCGCGCCACCTTGCCGTAGCGCATGTGCACGCCCTCGACCCGCGGCGAGTACACCCAGATCTCGAACGCAGGACGCGGCGCCGGCAGGTCGGGGATGGCCTGCGGGTCGAACTTCATGGAGATGTAGTCGTGCGGACGGCCGTCGCCCGCCTGCTGGAAGAAGTTGGTGCGCAGCGTCGCCTTGATCACGGTGAGGAAGGAGCGCAGGATGCGGTCCTCGTCGAGCGAGGCGACCTGGTCGAGGGCGGCGTCGATCTCCTCCAGCAGGGCGTCCAGCAGTTCGAACCCGGCGCCCTGCCGCTCCGGCGACATCCGCGCCTCGAACAGGGAGACGAGCAGCCGGGTGGTGTGGACGTTGTTGCGGAGGGTGTCCTCCATGTAGTCCTGGCTGAACGTGGAGCCGGCCTGGCGCAGGTACTTGGCGTACGCGCGCAGCACCGTCGCCTGCCGCCAGTCCAGTCCGGCGCTCAGCACGAGGGCGTTGAAGCCGTCGTTCTCCGCCTTGCCGGTCCAGGTCGCGGCGAAGGCGTCCTGGAACCGCTCACGGGCGTCGTCACCGAGGTGCTCGGCGCCGGACAGCTTGGGCATCCGCAGCCCGAAGTCGTAGATCCAGGCGACGCTGTGGTCGGCGCGGCGCAGCTCGTAGGGCCGCTCGTCGACGACCTCGACGCCGAGCCGCTGGAGCACGGGCAGTACGGCGGACAGGGAGACGGCCTCGCCCTGGCGGTAGATCTTGAAGCGGCGCTCCTCGGGGGCCGCGCCCACCGGCTCGTACAGGCTGAGCTCGAAGTCCTTCTCCTCGTCGAGCTGTTCCAGCCGGACGATGTCGGCGACGGCGCTGCGCGGGCTGTGGTCGTCCTTGTAGCCCTCGGCGAAGGCGCCCGCGTAGCGGCGCAGCAGTTCGGCGGCGCGCTCCTCGCCCAGTTCGGCGGTGAGCGCCTCGCCGAAGCCGTCGGCCCAGGAGCGGGCGGCCTCGACCAGGCGGGCCTCGAGGCGCTCCTTGTCGGCGTCGGACAGCTGGCGCAGCTCGGTGCCCTGCGGGACGCGGACCACGAAGTGCAGCCGGGAGAGGATCGACTCGGTGTTCCAGGCGGTGAAGTCGACGCTGATGCCGCCGAGCTCCTCCTTGAGGATGTCGATGATCCTCAGGCGCACCCCGGTGGTGTAGCGGTCGCGCGGGAGGTAGACGAGGGCGGAGTAGTAGCGCCCGTACTCGTCCTGGCGCAGGTAGAGCCGCAGGCGGCGGCGCTCCTGGAGGTAGAGCACCGAGGTGGCGATGGCCCGGAGCTCGTCGACCGGGGTCTGGAAGAGCTCGTCGCGCGGGTAGGTCTCCAGGATCTGCAGCAGGTCGCGCCCGTCGTGGCTGTGCGGCGAGAAGCCGGCCTGCTCGAGGACCTCTGCGACCTTGCGGCGGATCACCGGCACCCGGCGGACGGACTCGGTGTAGGCGGCGGAGGAGAACAGTCCGAGGAAGCGGCGCTCCCCGACCACGTTGCCGTCGGCGTCGAACTTCTTGACGCCGATGTAGTCCAGGTACGACGGCCGGTGCACGGTGGCCCGGCTGTTGGCCTTGGTCAGCACGAGCAGCTTGTGCTCGCGCGCCTTGGCGCGGGCGTCGGCGGGCAGCCGCTCGAAGGACGGGCTGACCGGGTGGCCCTCCGGAGTGGCGTGGTGCGGGTCGGCGCGCAGGATGCCCAGGCCGGTGCCGGGGAGGGCGCCGAGGGAGTCGTCGTCGCGCAGCTGGTACTCGCGGTAGCCGAGGAAGGTGAAGTGGTCGTCGGCGAGCCAGCGCAGCAGCTCCCGGGCCTCCTCGACCTGCTGCTCCGGCACGTCACCGGGGACGGGTTCGTCGGGCAGTCCCTCGGCCAGGTCGGTGGCGGCCTGCCGCATCTTGCCCCAGTCCTCGACGGCCTCGCGGACGTCGGACAGGACGCGCAGCAGGTCGGCGGTGATCTGCTTGAGGTCGCCGCGGTCGGTCTCGCGGTCGATCTCGACGTGGATCCAGGACTCGGTGTGGGCGTCGTGCGGGAGGTCGCCGGCGGGCGGGGTGGCGAGCACCTCGATCAGCTGCCCGGTGAGGTCGCGGCGGACCACGATCTGCGGGTGGATGACGGCGTGGATGCCCCGGCCCTGGCGGGTCAGCTCGTTGGTGACGGAGTCCACGAGGAAGGGCATGTCGTCGGTGACCACCTCGACGACGGAATGGCTGCAGGTCCAGCCGTTCTCCTCGACGGTCGGGGTGTGGACCTTGACGTTGGCCGTGCCCTGGGGACGGTTCCCGGCCAGCCGGAAGTGCGCGAAGGCTGCTCCGAAGACGTCGACCGGGTCGCGGCCGAGGAGGTCCTCCGGGGCGGTGTGCAGGTAGTAGCGCTGGAGGAACGCGAGCACGGTGTCCCGGTCGGGCATGCCCTTGTCCGTCGTCCCGGTCGGCAGTTTCCCGCCGGCCGGGCTGTTCTCAGCTACCCGGGCGGCCTTTTCGAGCAGCTCGGCCTTTGCTTCGTCCAGCTTGGTCTGCATTGTCCTCTGACTCCTGTCGCGCGCCGTTGCGTGACGTAGAAGGAAGTACCGTCTCCGCGCTCGCGGTGCGGTGGTACGACGCGGGTTGTCCGGTCCGTTCCGACGCTATGCCGCAAGATGAGACGAGCGGGGGCTTCTCTGCCGACTTCGACGCGCCCGCCGGGTGTGACGCTGCTCTCTGCCGCGTCCGCGCCCGGGGAGTGCCGCGCGTCTCCGGAACCCTTCGGGTCCCCTCCCGCCCGCGAGGACCAGCGAGTTCCGCCCGGCCACGGATGTCCTCCGTGCTCTCCGGGCGCACGGCGGGGACTGCGAGGTCCCCGCGAGCTATCGCGCTGATCACGGCACCCAGGCTATCGCCCCCCGCAGGGGGCCCGTCATGAGCCGTATGTGTACAAAACACGGGGTGGAACTTGGACGTTCTGCACAGTGCGCGCCCGCGGTGCCCGGTGCCGGGTACGCGGGGGCCGGTGATCAGCCGGCCAGGCGTTCCGCTTCCACGACGGCCTCCGCCAGCGTGTCCACCACCGGCACCCCGACCGCTTCGAGGCTGGCCCGGCTGTGCGAACCGCCGGTGTAGAGCACGGCTCTCGCCCCGACGTGCCGGGCGGCCAGCGCGTCGTCGGCGGCGTCCCCGATCACCACCGTGCGCGCCGGGTCGACACCGGTCAGCGCGCCGAGGTGGCGCACCATGTGCTCCGCCTTGCCTCCGCCGGACGGCCCGGTCCGCCCGTCGACGCGTATGAAGTGCGGCTCGATGCCGAAGCCCCGGACCAGCGGCACGAGGTCGTCGTGCCCGTACATGCTGAGGATCGACTGGCTGCGCCCCTCCGCCGACCACTGCGCCAGCAGCTCGGCCGCGCCCTCGGCGAGCGCGCACCGCACCCGGTGTTCGGAGTAGTACCGGTGGAAGGTGGCGTCCATCAGCTCCCACTCGGCCCCGCTCGGCAGCCTCCCCATCAGCCGCTCGTAGAACTTCGGCACCGGCACGCAGTACAGCTCCCGGTACCGCTCCAGCGTGAGCGGCTCCAGGCCCAGCTCGGCGAAGGCCGCGTTCGTCGCGCCGATGACCGCGTCGACGTCGTGGAACAGCGTGCCGTTCCAGTCCCAGACGATGTGCGCGTCCGTGTGCATCCCCATGGAAGGAAAAGTACCCGCCGACACTGACAACCGGGCTCCCATCGCGTTCGGAGCCCTAGGCCGTCGGGCCCAGCAGGTTCGGGATCTCCTGGGTGGCGTACCACAACAGTTCGTGGTCCTCCGCCCCGTCCACGACGGCCTGGGCGCTGTCGTGCCCGCCGTCCGCGGCCGGCAGCGCGTCCGCGGCCGACGCCACGTCCGCCTCCGCGTCCGGAGCGTCCACGTGCACCGCCGCCGCCCTGTCCAGCCGGACGGGCCCGTCGACCCGCACCGCGCCGGGGCCGGGGGCCGGATCGGCCGAGGCCGCCCGGTCGGGCACGTCCACGGCGAGCACGACCCGGCGCCGCGGCGCCGCGGCGTCCGCCGCCAGCAGCCGCAGCGAGGCGAGCGCGGCACCGCCCAGTGCCGCGTACTCCAGCTCCTCGACGTCCTCGGAGCGGTACCACTCGCGCAGCGCGGGCGTCACGGCGTGGGCGGCGAACGGTCCCGCGCCCAGCTCACCCGTCCGGTACGCCTCGGCGAGTCCCGGGAGGGTGAGGGGGACGTAGACGCGCATGTCGGCCGCTTTCCTGGTCGGAGGTCCGCCGGCGTTCCGTCGAGGGGTGGTCGCACCCGGCCGGCTGGGCCTTCAGGATACGTGCGGGCGTCCCCCATCGGGTCCCTGCCCGCCCCCGGGGCCGCGTCCACCCCGAGCCCGGGATTCACCCGGTGCGCCCGCTCCAGTACGGGGCCGAGGGGCCGTCGTTCACTCGGATAAGTGAATTCCGATGCCGTCCCGACACGGCTCACGGCGTCTTGCCGTCGCGCTCCGCCGCCCCGTACAAGATCCCCAACCCCCAAGTTACTGCCCGGTATCGCCTCGGTCCCCCGGTCGACGGCGACTTCCGGCCCGTCGAACGGAGTCCCGTGAACAAGGTCATGACCAGGGCTCAGCACCGCACCGGCGCCCGTCCTCCCGGCCGCCGCGACACGCGCCGCCCCACCGGCGGCACCGTCCCGCCGCGCACCCCCGCGGGAAGCGCCGCCTCCGCCCCGTCCCCCGGCGGGGGCCGCCCCTCGCCCGCGCCCGCCCCGGCGTCCAGCCGGCCCGCCGACAACCGCCCGCCGTCCTTCACCCCGACGGCCGGCACCACGGCCCCGCTGCGACGGCGCCCGGCTCTCCCGGCCCCCGCACCCCGGCCTCCCCGGTCGGCGCAGCCCCGCCCCACCGAGCGCTTCGCCGAGCTGCTGCTCGCCGTCCTGAGCGGTCAGCGGCCCGTCCACTCGATGCTCCGGCACACCGCGGGCCGCGCCTACGACGAACTGGCGGACCTCGCCGAGCGCGGTCCGCTGCGCACCCGTGGCACCCGCCCGGTGGTGCGGGACATCGGCTACTACGTCGCCCGCGAGGGCGCGCTCGAGGTGTTCGCCCGGATCGGGGCCGGCGACCGGCTGCGGGCCATGGCCTTCCGCCTGGAACAGGGCCAGGACCTGCGCTGGCGCTGCACCGCCGTGGAACTGGGCGGCGCCCGCCCGCCCCGCCCCCACGACCACTGACGCCGAAGGGCCGGGCGACCCCCTGGGGTCTGCCCGGCCCTCCGCCCGCTCTCACGGCTCCGTACGGAGCCTCACCGCCCGCTCGGCCCAAAAGCCGCGCGGCCCGCTCACTTCTTGCGGCGGCGACCGCCACGCGCCTGCTTGCGGCGCTCGGCGCGCGTGAGGCCGTCGGCCTCGGAGCGCACCGGCTCGTCCTCGGCGAACTCGCCCTCGACGGTGCCGCCCTCACCGTCCACGGTCGGCGCGGAGAAGTGCAGGCTCCGCCGCTGCGGGGCGTCGAGTCCCTTGGCACGGATCTCCGGCCGGGCGCCCGCCTGCGCGGGCACCGCGTCCTGCGGGGCCTTCTCCAGCGATGGCGCCGCCTCCTCGACCGGGACCTCCTCGACCTGCTGCTCGACCTGGACCTCCAGGTTGAACAGGTAGCCGACGGACTCCTCCTTGATGCCGTCCATCATCGCGGTGAACATGTCGAAGCCCTCGCGCTGGTACTCGACCAGCGGGTCCTTCTGCGCCATCGCGCGCAGGCCGATGCCCTCCTGGAGGTAGTCCATCTCGTAGAGGTGCTCGCGCCACTTGCGGTCCAGGACCGACAGCACGACCCGGCGCTCCAGCTCACGCATGATCTCGGAGCCGAGCTGCGCCTCACGCTCCTCGTACTGCTTGCGGATGTCCTCCTTGATGGAGTCGCCGATGAACTCGGCGGTCAGCCCGGCGCGGTCGCCCGCCTCCTCCTCCAGCTCCTCCACGGTGACCTTCGCCGGGTAGAGCTGCTTGAAGGCGCCCCACAGCCGCTCCAGGTCCCAGTCCTCGGGGAAGCCCTCGGACGTCTCGGCCTGCACGTAGGCGTCGATGGTGTCGTCCATGAAGTGGTGGATCTGCTCGTGCAGGTCCTCGCCCTCCAGGACGCGGCGCCGCTCGCCGTAGATGACCTCGCGCTGCCGGTTCATGACTTCGTCGTACTTCAGGACGTTCTTACGGGTCTCGAAGTTCTGCGTCTCGACCTGCGACTGGGCCGACGCGATCGCACGCGTGACCATCTTGTTCTCGATCGGCACGTCGTCCGGGACGTTCGCCATGGACATCACGCGCTCGACCATCTGTGCCTTGAACAGGCGCATCAGGTCGTCGCCGAGCGAGAGGTAGAAGCGGGACTCGCCGGGGTCGCCCTGACGGCCGGAACGACCGCGCAGCTGGTTGTCGATCCGCCGCGACTCGTGCCGCTCGGTGCCGAGCACATAGAGCCCGCCGAGCCGCTCGACCTCCTCCTTCTCCGCCTTGACGGCCTCCTCGGCCCGCGCGAGGGCGTCCGGCAGGGCGTGCGCCCACTGCTCGATGTGCTCCTCGGGGTCGAGACCGTGCTGGCGCAGCTCCGCCTCGGCGAGGTCCTCGGGGTTGCCGCCGAGCTTGATGTCCGTACCACGGCCGGCCATGTTGGTGGCCACGGTGACCGCGCCCCTGCGACCGGCCTGGGCGACGATCGACGCCTCACGCTCGTGGTGCTTGGCGTTCAGCACCTCGTGCTGGATGCCGCGCTTGCTGAGCTGCTGGGAGAGGTACTCGGACTTCTCCACCGAGGTGGTGCCCACCAGGATCGGCTGACCCTTGGCGTGCTTCTCCTCGATGTCGTCGACGACGGCCTCGAACTTGGCGACCTCGGTGCGGTAGATCAGGTCCGACTGGTCCTTGCGGACCATGGCCCGGTTGGTCGGGATGGGCACCACACCGAGCTTGTAGATCTGGTGGAACTCGGCGGCCTCGGTCATCGCCGTACCGGTCATGCCGGACAGACCGGGCTGTTCCTTGCCGTTGTGGTCGCGGCGCTTGTAGAGGCGGAAGAAGTTCTGGAGGGTGATCGTGGCGAGCGTCTGGTTCTCGTCCTTGATCGGCACCCCTTCCTTCGCCTCGATCGCCTGGTGCATGCCCTCGTTGTAGCGGCGGCCGGCGAGGATACGGCCGGTGTGCTCGTCGACGATCATGACCTCGTCGTCGATGATCACGTAGTCCTTGTCGCGCTTGAAGAGCTCCTTGGCCTTGATGGCGTTGTTCAGGTAGCCCACCAGCGGCGTGTTGACCGACTCGTAGAGGTTGTCGATCCCCAGCCAGTCCTCGACCTTGGCGACCCCGGACTCGTGGATGGCGACCGTGCGCTTCTTCTCGTCGACCTCGTAGTCGCCGGTCTCCTCGATGCCCTTGAGCGGATTGCCGGCCTCACCGCGCTTGAGGCGCTTGACCAGCTTGGCGAAGTCGCCGTACCACTTGGTGGCCTGGTCGGCCGGGCCGGAGATGATCAGCGGCGTACGGGCCTCGTCGATGAGGATGGAGTCGACCTCGTCGACGACGGCGAAGTTGTGGCCGCGCTGGACGAGCTCGTCCTGGGACCACGCCATGTTGTCGCGCAGGTAGTCGAAGCCGAACTCGTTGTTCGTGCCGTAGGTGATGTCGCAGTTGTACTGCTCGCGGCGCTGGGCCGGCGTCATGTTGGCCAGGATGCAGCCGACCTCGAGGCCCAGGAACTTGTGGACGCGGCCCATCAGCTCGGAGTCGCGCTCGGCCAGGTAGTCGTTGACCGTGATGATGTGGACGCCCTTGCCGGACAGGGCGTTCAGATACGCGGGCAGGGTGCCGACGAGGGTCTTGCCCTCACCGGTCTTCATCTCGGCGACGTACCCCATGTGGAGGGCGGCGCCGCCCATGATCTGCACGTCGTAGTGGCGCTGGCCCAGGACGCGCTTGGCGGCCTCGCGGACGGTGGCGAAGGCCTCGGGGAGCAGGTCGTCCAGGCTCTCACCGTCGGCGTACCGCTCCTTGTACTCATCGGTGAGGGCACGCAGCTCGGCGTCGGAGAGGTCGACGAAGTCCTCTTCGATGGAGTTGACCTGGCCCGCGATGCGGTGCAGTTTGCGCAGGATCTTGCCTTCGCCTGCACGCATGATCTTCGAGAGGACGGACACGGGGGGTGGTCTCCTTGCCGGTCGGGCCTGGGACGGTCGGTTTCCATTTCACTGCTGAGCAACGGCCATCGTATGCGAGGACCCCACCGCGTCGGGAGGCCTGCCGCGACGGTGGCCGCGCGCGGCTTCGCAACTGTTTCGCGGGCGCTTCAGAAGGAACAACGTCCGGACCCCGCGAATGGTGCCGCCCCACCCGGCGAGTTGTGCGAAGGGTGACCGCTTCCTCACGTACGGCAAATGGTTGGCGCCGTTCCCTCCCCCGTGAGCAGAATCGGCCGATGGAACCCGTCACGCTCACCAGCGACCGCCTCCTGCTGCGCGCGGTCGGCCCACAGGACACCGACGCCGTGTACGCCGCCTGCCAGGACCCCGACATCCAGCGCTGGACCACGGTCCCCTCCCCGTACCTTCCCGAGCACGCGCGGGACTTCGTCGAGCAGATGTGCCCGGACGGCTGGGCGAACGATTCGATGTTCACCTTCGGCCTCTTCCTCCGGTCCGGGGAGTTCGCGGGCATGCTCGGCATCACGATCCACTCCCCGGGGATGGGCGAGATCGGCTACTGGGGCGTCAAGGAGCACCGCGGCAACGGCTACATGACCGAGGCCGCCGTCGCCGTCTCCCGCTGGGCCTTCACGAAGCTGTCGGTCGACCGGGTGGAATGGCGCGCCGAGGTGGGCAACCTGGCCTCCCGCACGGTGGCGGAACGGGCGGGCTTCGTCGTCGAGGGCACCCTGCGCTCCGCGGTCGACAACAAGGGCGTGCTGCGGGACAGCTGGGTGGGCTCCCTGCTGCCGTCCGACCTGGGACTCTCCTCCACGAGGCCGTACCTGCCCGCCGGAAAGTGAGCGGGGAACGGGTGAGGGGGCGGGCGCGGCGTCCGTCCGGAGCCGGGGCCGGTGTCAGTGCCGCCCTCTATCGTGCGGACGCATGACGACTCTCCCGCGTCCGGTCACGGACCTTTCGGCGGCAGAGGCCCGCCGCATCGCCCTGCGCGCCCAGGGCTTCCTGGGCGCCCCCGACCGCCGTTCCGGGGTCCGGGGGGTCCTGCGTCACCTGGGCGCGGTGCAGCTCGACACCATCTCCGTCCTCGCCCGCTCCCACGAGCTCATCCCCTACGCCCGTCTCGGCGCGGTGGGCCGGGAAGCGGTCGAGACCGCGTACTGGAAGGCCGGCGCCCAGCCGCCGCGCGCGTTCGAGTACTGGTCGCACGCGGCCTGCATCCTGCCCGTCGAGGAGTGGCCGTACTTCGCCTTCCGCCGCCGCGCCTACCGCGGCCGCCCGCACTGGAACCACGAACTCCCCGACGGCGCCTACGACCGGGTCGTCGAGCAGCTCCGCGCCCAGGGTCCGCTCACGGCCACGGAGTTGGGCGGCGCGAAGCGCACCAGCGAGTGGTGGGACTGGTCCGGGGCCAAGGTCGCCGTCGAGCGGGCCCTGATGTACGGCGAGGTGGTGTGCGTCGAGCGTCACGGCTGGAAGCGGGTCTACGACCTCGCCGAACGCGCGATCCCCGACCCCCTGCTGCACGACGGGCTGGACGACGCCGAGTGCCTGCGCCGTCTGGTCCGCCTGGCCGGCCGGTCGCTCGGCGTCGGGACCCGCGCGGACCTCGCCGACTACCACCGTCTCAAGGGCGAGCAGGTCGACGCGGTGATCGCCGACTCGGGCCTGGTGCCGGTCACGGTCGAGGGCTGGGCCAAGCCCGCCTGGGCCGATCCGGAGGCCCTCGCCGCGCCGCCGCGCGGACGTCACCGCACGACGCTGCTGTCCCCGTTCGACTCCCTGGTGTGGGAACGGGCGCGCACCGAGCGGATCTTCGGCTTCACCCACCGTCTGGAGGCCTACGTGCCGAAACAGAAGCGGGTGCACGGCTACTTCGCGATGCCCGTACTCGCCGGCGGCCGGCTGGTCGGCCGTGTCGACCCGGCGCGCGAGGGCCGCACGCTGGTGGCCAGGCAGGTCACGCTGGACGGTCCCGAGGCGGTCCCCGCCGTGGCGCAGGCCCTGGTAGAGGCGGCGAGCTGGGTGGACTGCACGAACGTCCGCGTGGAGCGCGTCGACGCGCCCGAACTGAGCGAGCGGCTCACCCGGGAGCTGTCCCGCGCCCTCGCCTGACGTCACCGGATCTCGAGGATCTTCTCCCGCATCGCGTAGACCACCGCCTCCATCCTGGAGTGCAGCTGCAGCTTCTCCAGGATGTTGCGCACGTGGTTCTTCACGGTGTTCTCGGAGATGAACAGCTCCTTGGCGATGTCGCGGTTGTTCATCCCCGTGGCGACGAGCTTGAGCACTTCCAGCTCACGGTCCGTCAGCCGGGGTGCGGGCACCAGCCGGCGCTCGTCGGTGCGCTGGATCATCGACTTGAACTCGGTGAGCAGCTTCGACGCCATGGAGGGGCTGATCTGCGACTGTCCGTCGGCCACCGCCCGAATGGCGGTGGCCACCTCGTCCGTGGAGATCTCCTTGAGGAGGTAGCCGGTCGCGCCCGCCTTGATGGCGTCGTAGAGATCGGCCTCCTCGTCGCTGATCGTCAGCATGATGATCTTCGCGCTGGGGGCCACCTCCTTGATGGAGGTGCACGCCTCGATGCCTCCCCGCTTGGGCATCCGCACATCCATCAGGACGATGTCCGGCAGCAGGTCCGCGGCCTTCTCCACGGCCTCGGCGCCGTCCCCCGCCTCGCCGACGACCTGGATGTCCTCCTCGGCCGCGAGGACGATCTCCAGCCCCCGGCGGAACAGCGCGTGGTCGTCCACCACCAGAACCCTGATCGGCTCCTTGCCCGCCTCCTCGGCCGGTTCACCGGCCGGCTCCTGGTACCTGGAGCCCACGTGCGGGCCCGTGCCGGTGACGCCGTCGTCGGAGTCCTCTCCCCGCACAGGGCCGAAGCTGTCCGCCATCGTTCCTCCCCCTGAAGGCTGTGGCCGTGGTCGTGAGCCATCGCCAACCCAAGGCAACGGCCCACCGATTGGGCCGTTGCCGCCATGATTCCATGCCCGGACGGCACCGGGGTGCCGACGTGGGACGTGAAGTGGTCGCACACCGGTGCCCCCGGGGGCGCACACGCGCGCCCCCGGGGGCACCGGTTCAGCCACTGGCGCCCGCCGGGTCAGCCGCCGAGGGGCCCGCCCGCCTCGGGAGCGGGCGGCTGCGTGACCATGGTGTCCGTGCTGAGGTGGATCACGCCGTAGTCGTAGGCGTGCCGCCGGTAGACGACACTGGGTTCCTTCGTCTCGGAGTCGACGAACAGATAGAAGTCGTGCCCGACCAACTCCATCTCGTAGAGGGCCTGATCGAGGGTCATGGGCGCGGCCACGTGGGTCTTCTCCCGGACGATGAGGGGGCCTTCACCCTGCACTTCCAGCGTGCCGATCTTCTTGGTGGGGACCGCGTCCTCCCCCTCCTCGGGGGAATGCGCGCCCGTCCCGTTGAGCGTCGCCGCGCCCGGGACGTGGTCGGGGACCTCCGCTGCCGAGATCCTGCGCGCGCCGCGCCGTGAGTAACGCTTGTCGTGCTGCTTGCGCAGCCGTGCGTCCAGCTTCTCCGCTGCCAGGTCGAGCGCCGCGTACGGGTCGCTCGCCGCCGCCTCCGCCCGGATCACCGGACCGCGGGAGTGGAGCGTGATCTCCACTCGGGCACTGCGGTCGGCCTGCCGGGGGTTGGGCTCCTTGGACACCTCGACGTCGAGGCTGATCACCTTGCCGTCGAGCTTCTGGATCCTCTCCAGCTTCAGCTTCTCGGCCACGTGCTTCCGGAACCGCTCGGGCACCTCGATCTTGCGGCCCTTGACGACGATGTCCACGCAGAACTCCGTTCCCGGATCACTCCGCCTCGGTGCGGAGCGTCTCCCTTTTGCACCAGGCCCCGGTCGATCCCGGAACCTCGGACTCGGTGACTTCCACCTCCATCCCCCACGGACGAGATCTCCAGTTCACCAGCCCGGGCGATAACAGAAAACCCGTGGCACGGCATTCGGATTCGAGAGGTGTGGCCTGCGGCTTTCCCCTCTGAACCGAACATATCTCGCCCGGACGGATGTCGTCACCCTCTACTGACGCGTACCTCCGTTCAGGTGAAATCACCCTCTCGCTACCTGCAACGATGCAAGTTCCCAGTCAGTTCCGGTTTATTTCGAAAGACTCTGGTGAAGCGGCAACAACCGCCGCGCACTTCACGTCAATGGGCCGATCGGCCCTCACCGCACCCGCCACCAGGGGCGAACGGCCCACCCCTTGATCCACCCTCTCGTGAGCCGATCCGTTTCGCCGTTCCCGTGCTTCCTCTCGTTCCCGTCGTTCTTGCTCTTGCCCTCGCGCCCCTCTCCTTTCCCATGTCTCACCCCTGTACACGAACGCGGGCGCCGAAATACTCGAATCAGGTCCGAGATCCACCTCCGCGCGCGCCCCTCGCGCCCCCTGCGCCCCCACAAGCGCCCCCGCACGCGGCGCGGTGTGCGACGCGAGACGCACCGCCCGCGCGGCCTCCGCCAACGACGCCCCGGTGGTCATCAGGTCGTCGACGAGTACGACGGAGCCCTCCCTGAGCAGCCGGTCACAGCCCGGCACCACCGCCAGCGCACCGGCGAGATTGGCCAGCCGCCGCCGGGCGTCGAGCCCCGACTGGTCGGCCACGTCCCGCCGATGACGCAACGCGGGCAGCGCCGAAACGGGTAGCCCCTGGCGCCGCAGCGCACCCGCCGCCGCCCGCGCGATGCGCAGCGCCGGGTCGTGTCCACGGGCCCGTACGGCCCGCCGCGCGGACGGCACGGGCACCAGCAGGACCTCCTCCGGCAGCCCCGTCTCCGGCAGTCCTGTCTCCCGCAGCCCCGCGCACACCGCTCTCGCCAGGGCCTCGCCCAGCGGCCGGGAGAGGGCCAGGGCGCCCCGCTCCTTGTGGGCCAGCAGCGCGGCGCGCACCTCGTCCGCGTAGGGGGCGGCGGCGTGCACGACCGGCAGCCCGGCCGGCCGCGGCACCGGGCACACCCCGCGGGGCGCGGCGCCGCTCAGTGCCGTACGGCACCGCTCGCAGAGCACCGCGCGAGGTCTGCCGCACCCGCCGCACTCGGCTGGGAGCACCAGGTCACTCAGGTCCTGCCACCAGCCCCGCATGGGCCCACTGTGCCAACGCCCGAGGCCCCCGGCCACCCCTGTGGAAAACTCCGCGCGGCCCGCAGACCGGCCGCCCCGGACGGACCGGACGGACCGGACGGACCGGACGGACCGGATGGACCGGACGGACCGGACGGACCGCTCACCCCGGATAGACCGGCGCGGTCCCCTCCGTCACCTTCTGCCACTGCCCACCCGACGGCAGCCGCACGATCCCGTCCACCGAGTACGCCACCAGCGGCACCTGTTCGTCGGGGGAGGCGGTCACCGCCTTGACGCCGGTCAGGGCGGCGGGCTGAGGCACCTCGGGTATGGAGCCGTCGACCTCGACGTACCGCATCTGCTCCACACCCCCCTCCTCCCGTCCGACCACCACGAGCCGGCTGTCCCCGGTCCAGGACATGGCGGTGACCTTCTCCAACTCCGGCGTCGCGGGCCGCAGTTCCACCACGGTGACGGCCGGCTGCTCGCCCGTGGTCCGTTCCTGCCCCTCCGGACCGTCCCGCTCGATCCGCCCGATCATCAGGGACCGCCGGTCGCCCTTGGCCACGACGAGCGCGACCCTGACCCCGTCGGCGGCGACCCGGACCGCCTGGATCCGCCCGTCCAGGCCCGGTGTGCGTACTTCCAGCGGCTCGCCCCCGCCCTCCTCCAGAAGGAGCAGCCGGGGGTTTCCGGGGTCCTGGTCGGCCACCCACAGGCCGCCGTGCGCGTCCCAGCTGGGCGCGGTCAGCCGGTCGTCCTCGGACTCGCCCGCGCTGGTCAGCACGGGCTCCCCGAGCGAGCCGCCCGGCACCAGCGATCCGACGTACAGCGACTTCCCGTCGAGCGCGACCCCGGCCGCGGTGTGCTCGTCCCACGAGACCGCCACCGACCTCAGCGGCGCCGTGCCCTCGCCGAACGGCCCCGGCACCGGATACGGCTGGGCGGCGTTGCCGCCGCCCGCGACGATCCGTACCAGCCGGTGTTCCTCGTCGATGAAGTACAGGTAGTCCGGGTGGTTCAGCGATCCCCGCTCGGCCACGGTCTCGGTGGTCGCCTGGGCCAACGAGCACAGCTTCTTCCCGGCGGACCGCAGCTCGACCTCCTCCACGGCGGGGCTGAGGTTGCGCAGCGTGAACAGCAGCTGGGCCGCCATCTCCTTGCACTTCTTGGCACCGGCGCCGGCCGCCTTGTCGTTGAGCGGCACGGTCAGCCTGCCCTGGTCGTCCGCCGTCAACGGGCCGGCGTCCTCGCTCAGCGCCGTACCCGCGGGGAAGCTCGACCTGACGACCGGGTCCAGCCAGTTCGTGGGCCCGTTCAGGAGGGAGCGGACCATCTGGGTGGTGGGCTCCACGTGACTGCGCACGTAGACCGGGTCGGCGACCGCCATCGGCGGCCCGTCCGCACCGGACCCGCCGGCTCCCGCGGTGTTCGAGGCGAAGTAGTACTTACTGACGGACATGTAGTTGCGCTGGAAGTCCGACTTGCCCATGACCACACCCTGCGGCACCCCGTCGATGCGCCACTGGCGGGTCTTCACGTCCCGGATGAGGTGCACGAGCTGGTCGTACGGTCCGGAGTCGGCCGTGTACGCCTGCTGCGCGTCCACGGTGGCGACCTTGTCGCCGGTCAGCTTGAAGGAGAGCTCCGTGGCATCCTCGCGGCCCGGCGAACCGGCCCGGGCACCCGGCCCGTCCGCCAGCACCGTGGTGGACAGCTCCGGCTTCCACACCTTCGCCGCCTCGGCGGTCAGATACTGGCGCGCGGTGCTGTAGTCCGGATCGTCGCTGGTCAGCGCCTCCAGGAAGCCCTGCACGATCTGGACCGGCGACGCGTCCTCACTCGGCGGCATCGCGAACACCCGCACCTGCGCGTCCTGGCGGGGGGTGGAGTCCACGCCCCGCACGTCCCCGCTGTCGGGCATCGAGGCGCACCCGGCCAGCAGCATGACACCGCTGGTGGCGCACGCCACCACTCGTGCCGGTGCCGTCCTGCCGCGCCCTGCGCGCTCACCGCCCACGCGAAGCCTCCCCTTGCCTGTCCGCCTGCCGGTCCCCGGACCGGTCCTCGGGTTCGTTCTCTCGCCGGTCCGTGGCCGCCGTCCCGTTCTCCCCGGCCCCCGCCTGCTCTTCCTGCCGCGCCCCGTCCCCCGGCGGCCGCGACACCACGCGCGCGCCGTTGCCGGGCAGCGCCGTCGGGTCGGCCGTGGGGGCCACGGTGGCCGAGAGCGTCGCGAGCGGATCGCGGGCCGCGCGGGCCGATCCGTCGGTGTCCACGGACCGCGCGGGCACGGTGGAATGTTTCCCGCCGTCCCCGCCGCCCCCGCCGTTCCCGCCGCCCTGCGGCTCTCCGACACCGCCGAGTCCGCTGTTGCGCCGTGAGTCCCTGGGCTCCAGGGGGATGGGGGAGCCCCGCAGCGGTTCGTCGGCCGTCCTGGGCAGCGTCAGCCGGAACTGCGAGCCGCCGCCCGGCTCGCCCCATGCCTGGAGCCAGCCTCCGTGCAGCCGCGCGTCCTCCAGGGCGATGGACAGCCCCAGCCCCGTACCACCGGTGGTGCGCGCGCGTGCCGGGTCCGCCCGCCAGAAGCGGCTGAAGACCCGGGTCGCCTCGCCGGGCTTGAGCCCGACGCCGTAGTCCCGCACCGCGACCGCGACCGCCCCGCCCGCCGCGGCGAGCTTGACGACGACGTCCTTGCCGTCGCCGTGCTCCACGGCGTTGACGACGAGGTTGCGCAGGACGCGCTCCAGACGCCGCGCGTCGGCCTCGGCGACGACGGGCTGCTGGTCACCGACGATCTTGATCGGCGTGCCCTTGCGCTCGGCGAGCGGCTCGGCCCCGCTGACCACGCGCCGTACGACTTCACGCAGGTCTATCGGCTCCGCCTCGAGCGCCGCCGCGCCCGCGTCGAAGCGGCTGATCTCCAGAAGGTCCGAAAGCAGCGACTCGAACCGGTCGATCTGGTCCGCGAGCAGTTCGGCCGACCGCGCGGTGATCGGGTCGAAGTCCTCACGCGCCTCGTGGATGACGTCCGCGGCCATCCGTACGGTCGTCAGCGGCGTCCGCAGCTCGTGGGAGACGTCCGAGACGAAACGGCGCTGCATCCGCGACAGCTCCTCGAGCTGGTTGATCTTCAGCTGGAGGTTCTGCGCCATCTTGTTGAAGGCCTCGCCGAGCCGCGCGATGTCGTCCTCACCGGTGACCTTCATCCGTTCCTGAAGACGCCCGGCGGACAGCCGCTCCGCGATCCCGGCGGCCATCCGCACCGGCGTCACCACCTGCCGCACCACGAGCCAGGCGATCGCCCCGAGGAGGACGACGACGAACAGCCCGGCGGTCGCCAGAGTGCCCTTGACCAGGCTCAGCGACTTCTCCTCCTGCGTGAGCGGGAAGAGGTAGTACAGCTGGTACGGATCACCGTTGGGGTCGTTGACCTGCTTGCCGATGACCAGGCCGGGCTGCGAGTCCGCGCCGTTGCTGTACACGATGCGCGTGTACCGCTGCGCCGCCGAGGGGTTGGTGTCGAGCCGGGCCCGCAGGTCCCCGGGCACGCTCTGCGAGGGGTCGACGTGTCCCGAGGCACGCGGACCGCGCCCGCCGCCGCTCTCGTCGCCCATGGGCAGGGTGACCACGTCGAAGGCGCCCTGTCCGCCGCTGGAGAGCGACTCCACGAGGTCGCTCATCCACTGGATGACGCTCTGCGAGGACCGGTCGCCCACCGCGACCGCGTCCTCACCCGCGCCGCTCGCGGCCTCGTCGGCCTGCTGCTTGGCCACCGCGAACCCGCCGGTGGCCTGGATCTGCGACGCCTTCACCTTGGCGTCCAGCAGACCGTTGCGCACCTGGCCGATGACGACGAGGCCCAGCAGCAGGACCACGCCCAGCGACATCAGCAGCGTGGTGACGACGACCTTCAGCTGGATGTTCCGCCGCCACAGCCGCATGACGGGCAGCAACGGCCGACGCACCCAGCGCACGAACAGGCGGATCACCGGGCTGCCCTGGACTCCGCCCCGCAGCAGCCCCTCCTCGATGAGGCGCCCCCGACGGGAGCGCCCCGATGCCCGGTCGCCGGACGGCCGGCCGACAGGCCGCTCCGATCGGTCCCCGGACCGGCCGGGCCCCGGAGCGGCACTGTCCTCCGACATGTCAGCTCGGTCCTGCCTTGTATCCGACGCCACGGACGGTCACCACGATCTCCGGCTTCTCCGGGTCCTTCTCGACCTTGGAACGCAGCCGCTGGACATGGACGTTCACCAGCCGGGTGTCGGCCGCGTGACGGTACCCCCAGACCTGTTCCAGCAGCACCTCCCGCGTGAACACCTGCCACGGCTTGCGGGCCAGCGCGACCAGCAGGTCGAACTCCAGCGGGGTCAGCGCGATCGACTGCCCCTCCCGCTTCACGGAGTGTCCGGCCACGTCGATCACCAGGTCGCCGATGGCGAGCTGTTCCGGCGCCGGCTCCTCCGACCTGCGCAGCCGTGCCCGGATCCGGGCGACCAGCTCCTTCGGCTTGAACGGCTTGACGATGTAGTCGTCGGCCCCGGACTCCAGGCCCACCACGACGTCGACGGTGTCGCTCTTCGCCGTGAGCATCACGATCGGCACCCCGGACTCCGCCCTGATCAGACGGCACACCTCGATACCGTCCCGGCCGGGCAGCATCAGGTCGAGCAGCACCAGGTCGGGCTTGGCCTCACGGAAAGCGGCCAGCGCCTTGTCGCCGTCGGCTACGAAAGACGGTTCAAAACCTTCACCACGCAGCACAATGCCGAGCATCTCGGCCAGTGCGGTGTCGTCATCGACGACAAGGACTCTTCCCTTCATAAACGACATCATCCCATTAGCTCATCGTGACCGGGCGTGACCTGGCGCACAGCTCGGCCAGGGCCTCGGTCGTCACGGGCGAGACGGCACCTTCCTCCGTGACGATCGCCGTCACCAGTTCCGGTGGTGTCACGTCGAACGCCGGGTTGTACGCCTGGGTCCCCAGGGGTGCCACAAGAATCCCGCCTCCCGCTTCGGTTCCGGCCACCGGCACCCTCGGTGCGGTGACCTCGGTCACTTCATGTCCGGGGCGCTGCTCGACCTCGATGGAGGCCCCGTCCGGAGTCCGCAGATCCACCGTCGTCACCGGGGCCACGACGATGAACGGCACGTGGTGGTACCGCGCCAGCACCGCGAGCGGATAGCTCCCCACCTTGTTCGCCACCGAGCCGTCGGCCGCGATGCGGTCCGCCCCTATCAGTACCGCGTCCACCTCCCCGGCCGCGAACAGCGATCCCGCCGCGCTGTCGGTGAGCAGGGTGTACGCCATTCCGGTGCGGGCCGCCTCGTATGCCGTCAGGCGAGCACCTTGCAGCAACGGACGCGTTTCGTCCACCCACAGCCGCCTGAGCCGGCCCGCCCGGTGCGCCGCCAGCGCCACCGCGAACGCCGTCCCCTCCCCGCCCGACACCAGTGAGCCGGTGTTGCAGTGGGTGAGGATCCGGTGCCCGCCGCCGGGCAGCAGTTCGTCCAGCAGCGCCAGTCCGTGCCCGGCCATCCGCGCGCTGGCCTCGGCGTCCTCGCGGTGCAGCCGCCGTGCCGCGGCGAGCGCGGCCACCGCCGCCTCCCGCTCGTCGCCGCCCCGGGCGAGAACGCCCTGGTGGGCGGTGAGGGCCCGGCGCACCCCCACCGCGAGGTTCACCGCGGTGGGCCGGGCGCCCTCCAGTGCTGCCGCGGCGTCGTCCACGTCGAAGCCCCGTGCGGCGGCGAGCGCGACGCCGTACGCACCGGCGATGCCCAGCAGCGGCGCACCGCGCACGGCCAGCGAGCGGATCGCCTCCACCAGCGCGGGCGCGTCCGTGCAGACCAGCTCGACCTCCTCGGCCGGCAGTCTCGTCTGGTCGAGAAGGATCAGAACGGGCCCTTCGGGTAGCTCTTCCCAGCGGAGCGCGGGGATCTCGGTCGGCCGCTTGTCGTCGCCGTGTGCGTACTGATCAGCCATGCGGTCAGTCTGCCCCCTGAAGCACGGACAATTGAAGGTGCAGCCCGTCCCTCGGCGGATCCGGCAGGTCCGGCAGGTCCGTTGCCGAACACCCCATGGCACGATGGCTGCGAACCTGCCGCCGCGACCGCGGACGGGCACCGTGAAGGAGCGACGATGAACGACACTCCGGGCTGGGCCTCGCCCGGATCCGCCCCGTCCGACGGGCAGGAACCGGGCGAGTCCCGGCCTGCCGGGCCCGCAGACCGCCCGAACCCCGAGCAGCCGGGGCAGAACGCGCCCCAGGGTCCGGGTGTCAAGTGGTCGAAGGAGCAGCCGCCGCCCGGCCAGTGGTCCGCGCCCACCGGCCCGCCCGGCGCCACGGGCCCGGGCCAGGCTCCCCCGCCCGCGCCGCCCGGCCCCGGATGGGGCGCCCCGCCCCCCGGCGGCCCCACGGGGCCCGGCGGCTATGGAGGTCCCGGTGGTTACGGAGGCCCTGGTGGCTACGGAGCCTGGGGAGGCGGCTGGGGTGGTCCCCCACCCGCCGCGAAGCCCGGTGTGATCCCGCTCCGCCCGCTCGGTGTGGGCGAGATCCTCGACGGCGCGGTCTCCACCATGCGCACCCACTGGCGCACGGTCCTCGGCATCTCGCTGACCATCGCCGTCCTCATCCAGACCGTCGTCGTCCTCCTCCAGGGACTCTTCCTGAACAGCCCCAGCGCCGAGGTGCTCAGCGACCCGAGCGCCACCCTCGACGAGCTGACCGGCGCCCTGGGCGCCTCCATGCTCAACAGCGGGGTGGTCTCCGTGATCGCCCTGATCGGCGCCCTCGCCTCCACCGGCCTGCTCGCGACGGTCACCAGCCGTGCCGTGCTCGGCACGTCGGTCACCGCCGCCGAGGTCTGGCGCACCGACCGTCCCCAGGTCCTGAAACTGTGCGGCCTGATCTCCCTGCTGCTGTTCATCGCTGTCGGCGTCGTCGCCGTGGGCGCGCTGCCCGGCATCCTCGTGACCGCCACGGTGGGCAGTCTGCCCGGCGCGCCACTCACCGTGCTGGGCGTCCTCGGCGGTGGCGTCGTCGCCGCGTGGCTGTGGATCCGCTTCTCGCTGTCCGTGCCCACCCTGATGCTGGAGAAGCAGGGCGTCATGAAGGCGCTGAGCCGGTCCGCGAAGCTGGTGCGCGGCTCCTGGTGGCGGCTCTTCGGCATCCAGCTGCTCGCACTGATCATCGCAAACGTCGTCGCGTCGCTCGTCGTCCTCCCCTTCGCCCTCGTCGCCACGGCGTTCGACGGCGGCCTCTCCGGTTTCCTCGACGGCACCGGCGACATCGGCTGGATGTTCCTCATCATCAGCGGGATCGGCTCGGTCATCGGCTCCACGATCACGTTCCCGATCACGGCCGGCGTCGCCGTGCTGCTCTACGTCGACCAGCGCATCCGCCGCGAGGCCCTCGACCTCGAACTCGGCCGCGCCGCCGGCATCCAGGGCTACGGCCCCGGCACCACCCCGGGGAGCTGAAAGGGTGCACACCACGGGGGGAGTTCTCACCGCGGCACGGGCGCTGTCCGAGGCCGTCGGCGGCGCCGCGCCCGCGCTGCTGCGCGGCGACGGCGAGCCGCCCGTCACCATCCCGCGCGATCCCGCGCGGGAGGCGGCCCGGCGCGAGCTGTCCAAGCAGATGTACCACGAGAACGATCCCAGCTGGTTCCAACGGGCCCTGGACGCCTTCTGGGAGTGGATCGGCAAGCTGTTCGACGCCGCCGCCACCGCGACGCCCGGCGGTGCGCTCGGACTGATCGTCGTCATCGCCGCCGTGGTCGCCGTCCTGGGCGCCCTGTGGTGGCGGCTGGGCACCCCACGACGTCGGCCGGCCTCCGCGCCCGCGCTCTTCGACGACCGGCCCCGCAGCGCCGCCGAACACCGCGCGGCCGCCGAGGCACATGCCGCCCAGGGCCACTGGAACCAGGCCGTGCAGGAACGCATGCGCGCCGTCGTCCGCGCCCTGGAGGAACGCGCCCTGCTCGACAGCCGCCCGGGCCGTACCGCCGACGAGGCGGCAGCCGAGGCGGGCCGCGCCCTGCCCGCCCACACCGACCGGCTGCGCACCGCCGCGCGGAGCTTCGACGACGTCACATACGGCGGCCGGACCGCGACGGAACAGTCGTACCGGCACCTCACCGAACTCGACCGTGACCTGGAACGCAGCAAACCCCGGCTCGCGGACACCGCTGCCGGCCACGGCAACGGCACGAACACCAGCGACCGCAGCGACAACACGGGCCGCAGCGCCCGCCAGGGAGCCGCCGGATGACGACCGAGGTCACGCTCCCCTCCACCTCGGCCTCGCCCACCGCCCGCCAGGTGTGGACCCGCGCGCGAGGTGTCGCCCTCGCACTCGTCCTGCTGATCGTGGCGGGCGTCGCCATCGCCGTGGTCCGCTCCGACGCCCGACACGGCGAACTCGACCCGCGCTCCGCCGACCCCCACGGCAGCCGCGCCGTCGCCGAACTCCTCGCCGACCGCGGTGTGGACACGCGCGTGGTCACCACCCTGCAGGAGGCGTCCGCCGCCGCGAACCCCGACACGACCCTCCTGGTCGCCGTCCCCGACCGCCTGACCCACCGCCAGCAGTCGAGCCTGCACGCCGCGGTCGCCGACTCCGGCGGCCGCACCGTCCTGGTCTCCTCCGGCAGCGCGTCCGTCGACCGGCTCGCCCCGGGTGTCGTCGCCGACCCGGCCACCAGCTTCGGCTCCACCCTCTCCCCCCGCTGCTCCCTGCCCGCCGCCCGCAGCGCGGGCACCGCGGACACGGGCGGCATCCGCTACACCACCACCCACCTCGACGCCGACGAGTGCTACCCCAGCGAGCGCCTGGCCACCCTGCTGCGTATCCCCGCGGCGAGCGGCGGCGGGGACACCGTCCTCATCGGCTCCCCCGACATCCTCCTCAACGACCACCTCGGCGAGCACGGCAACGCCTCGCTCGCCCTCCAACTCCTCGGCTCCCGCCCCCATCTGGTCTGGTACCTCCCCTCACTCGCCGACGCTCCCGCCGCCTCCGAGGACGGCGAACGCAGCTTCTTCGACCTGCTCCCCTCCGGCTGGCTCTGGGGCACCCTGCAGCTCTTCATCGCCGCGGCCCTGGCCGCCCTGTGGCGGGCACGCCGGCTCGGCCCCCTCGTGCCCGAAAGGCTTCCCGTCGCGATCCGCGCCTCCGAAACCGTCGAAGGCCGCGCCCGCCTCTACCGCAAGGCGAACGCCCGGGACCGCGCGGCCGCCGCCCTCCGCTCCACCACACGCACCCGCCTCGCCCCCCTCGTAGGCGTCCCCGTCTCCCAGGCACACACGCCCGAGGCCCTGCTGCCCGCCCTGTCCGCCCGCCTTCACGGCGACGGACAGCAGTCACCGCACGATCTCCTGTTCGGCCCGCCGCCCGGCGACGACACAGCCCTGACCTCCCTCGCCGACCGACTCGACGCCCTCGAAAGAGAGGTACGCCGTCCATGATGGACCCGACCACTGACAACGCCGCGCACACCGGGGACCCGGCCGCCGCCAGGGCCTCCCTGGAAGCCCTGCGCGCCGAGATCGCCAAAGCCGTGGTCGGCCAGGACCCCGCTGTCACCGGCCTCGCCGTCGCCCTGCTGTGCCGCGGCCACGTGCTCCTCGAAGGCGTCCCCGGCGTCGCCAAGACACTGCTCGTCCGCACCCTCGCCGCTGCGCTGGAACTCGACACCAAACGCGTCCAGTTCACCCCCGACCTGATGCCGAGCGACGTCACCGGCTCCCTGGTCTACGACGCCCGCACCGCGGAGTTCTCCTTCCAGCCCGGCCCCGTCTTCACCAACCTCTTCCTCGCCGACGAGATCAACCGCACGCCCCCGAAGACCCAGGCGTCGCTCCTGGAGGCCATGGAGGAACGGCAGGTCACCGTCGACGGCACCCCCCGCCCCCTCCCGGAGCCCTTCCTGGTCGCCGCCACCCAGAACCCCGTGGAGTACGAGGGCACCTACCCCCTCCCCGAGGCACAGCTCGACCGCTTCCTCCTCAAGCTCACCATCCCCCTCCCGTCCCGCCAGGACGAGATCGACGTCCTCACCCGCCACACCGAGGGCTTCGACCCCCGCGACCTGCGCGCCGCCGGCGTACGCCCCGTCGCGAGCGCCGCCGACCTGGAAGCGGCCCGCGCCGCGGTCGCCAGGACGACGGTCGCCCCCGAGATCACCGCCTACGTCGTCGACATCGTCCGCGCCACGCGCGAATCGCCGTCCCTCGCCCTGGGCGTCTCCCCGCGAGGAGCCACCGCCCTCCTGTCCACCGCCCGCGCCTGGGCCTGGCTGACGGGACGCGACTACGTCACCCCCGACGACGTCAAGGCGCTCGCCCTCCCCACCCTCCGCCACCGCGTACAGCTCCGTCCGGAGGCCGAGATGGAGGGCGTCACGACCGACTCGGTCATCAACGCCATCCTCGCCCACGTCCCCGTCCCCCGCTGATGGCCTTCACCGGACGCGCCGCCCTCCTCGCGGCACTCGGCTCTCTCCCCGTCGGCATCTGGGAACCCGGCTGGACGGGCATCCTCGCCGTCAACGCTCCCCTGGCGGTGGCCTGCGCCTGCGACTTCGCCCTGGCCGCCCCCGTACGCAGGCTCGGCCTGAGCCGCTCCGGCGACACCTCGGTGCGACTGGGCGACAGCGCGGACGTCACCCTGACGCTCACCAACACGTCCCGCCGTCCGCTCCGTGCCCGCATCCGTGACGCCTGGCCGCCCAGCAGCTGGCAGCCCGGCACCGAGGTGGCGGCCTCCCGCCACCGCCTGTCGGTCCCCGCCGGTGAACGCCGACGCATCACCACCCGGCTGCGTCCCACCCGCCGGGGCGACCGCCGGGCCGACCGCGTCACCATCCGCTCCTACGGCCCGCTCGGTCTCTTCGCCCGCCAGGGCACGCACCAGGTCCCCTGGACGGTACGGGTGCTGCCGCCGTTCACCAGCCGCAAGCATTTGCCGTCCAAACTGGCCCGCCTGCGCGAACTGGACGGCCGCACCAGCGTCCTGACCCGCGGTGAGGGAACGGAGTTCGACAGTCTGCGCGAGTACGTTCCCGGCGACGACACCCGCTCCATCGACTGGCGTGCCACGGCCCGCCAGTCCGCCGTGGCGGTACGCACCTGGCGGCCCGAGCGAGACCGCCACATCCTGCTCGTCCTCGACACCGGCCGCACCTCCGCGGGCCGTGTCGGCGACGTCCCCCGCCTCGACGCCTCCATGGACGCGGCCCTGCTCCTCGCGGCGCTCGCCTCCAGGGCCGGCGACCGCGTGGACCTCCTCGCCCACGACCGTCGCCTCCGCGCCCTGGTACAGGGCCGCTCTGCGGGCGATGTCCTCCCGTCGCTGGTCAACGCCATGGCCACGCTCGAACCGGAGCTCGTCGAAACCGACGCCCGGAGCCTCACCGCCGCGGCCCTGCGGACGGCCCCCCGCCGTTCCCTGATCGTCCTGTTCACCACACTCGACGCGGCCCCCATCGAGGAGGGCCTGCTTCCCGTACTGGCCCGACTCACCCAACGGCACACAGTCCTGCTCGCATCGGTCGCGGACCCCCACCTGGCCCGGATGTCGAAGGCCCGCGGAGACGCCGATGCGGTGTACGAGGCAGCGGCGGCCGCCCAGGCCCAAAGCGAACGCGACCGGACGGCGGAGCAACTCCGCCGCCACGGCGTCACCGTCGTCGACGCGACCCCGGACAGCCTGGCACCGGCACTGGCCGACGCCTACCTGGCACTGAAAGCAGCCGGCCGTCTCTGACAAAGAACCCCACGACCAAAAAAGGCGGGTGAAAGGCCCGCCCCATGCTCCGTAAACGCAGAAAGCCCCGCACCTGTCGGTGCGGGGCTCTCCCACAAATTGTTCGGCGGCGTCCTACTCTCCCACAGGGTCCCCCCTGCAGTACCATCGGC